>DBFXIC010000083.1:0-3630 GCA_048455095.1 Anaeromassilibacillus sp. | reverse complement strand
CCATCCCTTTTCCGGGCAGCCTGCGTCGGTGAGCTGCCCGGACAGCTCTAATTCAAAATGTACATCGTTATATACACAAGGTATGTACGGCGCAGGCTGCTATTAAAGGTTAAAAGGGAGTATACACCCCGCTTTTCCATCGTATTTTGATTCAGCAAACCGCCCCTTATATGGCTTGACAGCCATATAAGGGGCGGTTTCTTGTTTGTCTCCGCGGCGCCTGCGCTGTCCGGGCGCAGCGAAGCGTTCAGTATTTTTCCGGGATGCGGACGCTCGCCGCCTTATAAAAATTATAATTCTCCAGCATGTATACCTTGGCTCGCTTTAAAACATGGCGATAACAATCTGCAATGCTGTCCGCAAAGGAAGCGGCGTCGCCTGCGCGCAGATATTGGACCGAAGCGGCAACCCGCCCGTTGAGATCTTCCAGCGCCTGCCTCCTGTCCGTATAGTAAGCAATATAGTACCCCCATTCCGTAAGGCGAAAGGTTTCGGCCAACACGATACGCAGGGGTTCCAATTCGACATGCTTTAAAATCGCCTCAACGATCTCAACGATACAAATGGAATCGGGCATCGCAAATTTTCCATCCAGCTCATCGAGTTCTTTTGCGGCAAACAGCGGCGCTGCAGAAAGCGCCGCGGGGTGGATGATCAGCACCAGTAATTGCAGTGCCTGAAGATACCGCATGGCTTCTTCTGTGCGCCGTGAGCTGAAGATCACCTGGCTTACCCGGGAAGAATCCGGCTCTATTACTACAGTTCCCTTCCCGTTCAGCGTTTTCACAAAGCCCCTTTGCTCCAGCTCCGCCAATGCCTTGCGGACCGTTGATACCGAAACGCCATACTGGCCCGCCAGGGCTTTTTCATGAGGAAGATACGTCCTGCGCGGATACTCCCCGCTGCCGATCTTCTGGTTCAGGTCGCTGATTATCCTCATATAAAAGTAATCTTTACCGCGCAACGGCCGCCATGAAAATGCGGCTTCAGACGGCGGCGGACAATCTGGAGCAGTCTCCGCCAGATGCTTCAGCGTACATTCGATTGAACTTGTGAGCCTTTGATACAGGGCCGTCAGCCGGCCGTGCTTGACGACGGGGTCCGTATCTTTCATGATATCCATGATAACACCTGCAAACGGCACGGAGCCCCGGGGGAAAAAATCATAAAAGCAGGGGCATTGTTCTGTAAAGAACGTTAAATCGTGGTACAGTTCAAATGTTGAATAGAGGTCGCAGAGCAAAGGGCTTCCGCCTATTTTCAATACGTCCCTGTCGAAAGCAGAAAACGCACGCCAGCCGCCGGCTGCGACACCAATGCGCGATACGCGCATCGCCTGTTTATAATGGGGCATCATTTCCAGGCTGCAGTTTTGCGTTGCAAACACCAGAAGTGGCGGAAGGATCAAGGTCCATGTCCGGTATATCTGTACAAGCCCTTCTCTTTTTTTCAAAATATCCCGCAGTATATGCTCCGACCCTGGCATTTTTTCCCCGTCGAGGACGACCGGCGCCAAGCGCGGCTGTATCTCGATCAGTCCATCTTTTTTCAACGCGTCAAAAACCCGGTTGACCGTATACCGGCTTACATGATATTGATCACAAAGCATCCTGGAAGACGGAAGGCTGTTCCCCGGAAGGACCTGGCCGTTTAGAATACGCTGTTTGACCTCATTGTATACAAATGAAAATTTAGTCTCCTGATGTTCCACGCTCCGTCTCCCCTTCCCGCATCTGTTTTAACCATTCCCTTTCGCCGAAGCTATTTTAAGGATATTATAACCCTTATATCCCTGCTTGTCAGGCCCAAAAGCCAAAGCTATTCGCTTCCCTTACCAATATCATTGTTGCTATGCCCCAAACCGCTCCTTTATACTAATAGATAGAAATTCATTTGTGAAAGAGATTGGTTCCCAATGGAAAAGCAAAAAATCCTGATTGCAGACGATTCCGAAATGAACCGGGCGCTTTTGGTGGATATTCTGGAGGATCAATACGATATCGTCGAAGCCGATAACGGCGCGGCGGCAATTGATCTTCTTACACAGTGCGGCGGAGATTTTTCGCTTCTGCTTCTGGATATCATGATGCCCGAAATGGACGGGTTTGAGGTTTTGGCGTATATAAACAGATATCACCTGAACGATACGCTCGCCGTCATCATGATCTCTGCCGACGACTCCCCCGCCAACATAAAGCGCGCTTACGACCTGGGCGCGTTTGACTATATCAGCCGCCCTTTTGACGCGGCGATCGTGCGCCGCCGCATCTCGAACACGATGCTTTTGTATGCCAGGCAGCGCCACCTTGAAAATATCATCGCCGAACAATTTTACGAGCAGGAGAAAAACAACGACCTCATGATCTCGATCCTCTCTCACATCGTAGAATTCCGCAATGGCGAAAGCGGCCTGCATGTTTTGCACATCAAAACCATCACAGAGCTTTTATTGAAGGAGCTTCTTCGGCATACGGACCGGTATCCTCTCTCTCAAACCGATATCAATTTGATCAGTACCGCGTCATCGCTTCATGACATCGGAAAAATCTCTATTTCAGGAGACATATTGAACAAGCCCGGACGCCTTACTGCCGAGGAGTTCGAAATCATAAAGGGGCATTCGCTGATCGGCGCAAAAATGCTGTCGGAACTGCCGCTTGACCAGCAGGAGGCGCCGCTTGTCAAAGTAGCTTCCGATATCTGCCGCTGGCACCACGAACGATACGACGGCAACGGTTACCCGGACGGCCTGAAGGGAGATGAAATCCCCATTGCCGCCCAGGTGGTTGCCCTGGCAGACGTCTATGACGCTCTGACCAGTGAACGCTGTTATAAAAAAGCGTACTCCCACAGCAAAGCGCTGGAGATGATTTTCGAGGGCCGCTGCGGAGCGTTTAACCCCACCCTTTTGCAGTGCCTGCTGGAAATTTCCGACACACTTGAAAGCGAATTGGGACAAGCGGCGCTTGAGCGGAATGCCAGGCACAGGCGGGACACGAAAGGCCGGATAGACTATGACAATTTACTCGCACGGGAGCACAGCGTCTCTCTGGTGCCGCCGTCATCGGAGACGCTTCAGCTGTTATATACCGATTCGCTGACCGAAGTTTACAACCGCCGCTATTATGACGAACAGTTTCGGGATTCTGACGACATCGAGGCCGTTGTCGTCATCGACGTCGATTCTTTCAAACACATCAACGACCGTTACGGGCATCACGCGGGAGATATCGTCCTGCGCCGCATTGCCAAAACGGTCTCATCGTGCGTGCGGAAAACGGACGCCGTGATCCGCTATGGCGGCGATGAATTCGTAATCATTTTCCACCGGCTCCCCGGGGATGTTTTCCGGAAAAAGCTGGAAGAGATCCGGGCCGCCGTTGACAGGCTGACGGTAACCGAGCACCCCGGGCTTCACGTTTCCGTAAGCCTCGGCGGGGCATACGGCGTGGGAAAAACAACAGAGCTGTTCGAAACAGCCGACAGGCTTATGTATCAGGCAAAAAAGAGTAAGAACAAAGCCATCGCCGGCTTTGTAAGCACGCAAACGGAAAATACCGGCAAAGGCAGGGATGTCGAGATATGGAGTTAAGAGATTGCTATGCGGAATTCGGCGGAGATTACAAGGAA
>DBFXIC010000082.1:0-3829 GCA_048455095.1 Anaeromassilibacillus sp. | reverse complement strand
GCGCGTGGGAATGCCCTGCGGCGCGTGCAGGGAATTCATGATGCAGCTGGATAAGGACAGCCCCGGCCTTGAAATACTGGCGGACGCCGAAACCGGGAAAACGGTGCGTTTGCGGGAGCTGATGCCGCACTGGTGGGGCGCGGAGCGGTTCCGGTGACCCTGCGCGGCGGCAGGCCGCCGGCTTTGACGGGGCGGGACGGGCCGCACGGCCGGAGCGTGGGATAACGCGCGCTGTTCATGTGCGCTGAAGAAGACGGTACAGAGAACAGGAGGATGGCTGTGACGTTTCATAAAATCGACATGCAGGCGTGGGAACGGAAAAAGAGATATGAGCATTATACCGAAGCGGTGCCCTGCACATACAGTATGACGGTGGCGCTGGATGTCACAAAACTGTTGTGCGGGGTGCGGGAAAAGGGGCTGCCGTTTTTTCCCGTGGTCTTATATGGGCTTGCACGGGAGGTCAACCGGCATGCGGAATTTCGGATGGCCCAGGATGAAATGGGAAATGTGGGATATTACAGCCACTGCGACCCCTGTTATACGGTTTTCCATAAGGAGACAGAAAGCTTCACGGAGGTTTGGACGGCATACGATGCGTCGCCTGCGGTGTTTCTGGCGCGGTATCGGGAGGATATGGCGCGGTACCGGAATGCTCCGGAGCTTTCAAAGCCGCCCGCAGGCAAAAACCTGTTCAACGTGTCCTGCATTCCCTGGTCGAGCTTTACAGGCTTCAACCTGAATTTGCAGAACGGATATGACTATTTCCTGCCGATTTTCACGATTGGAAAATATTTTTCCGATGGCGGGAAAATGCGCCTGCCGCTGGCTGTGCAGGTACACCATGCGGTGTGCGACGGATACCATCTTTCACGGTTTATGAACGGGCTTCAGACATGGATGGACGCTTTTCCGCAGGAGCTAGAACAGGAGATAGAACAGCAGCCCGGGAAGCCGCCGCGTTGAGCGGCGCTTCCCGGGCTGCTTTATCTGTGCCGGATAAACTTTTTGTGCAGGTCACACTTCCGGAAAATCCGGGCCGAAATCGTCCATCAAAACCTCGTCCGCGTACAAAGCGGGAAACCAGGCGTTTTCTGCAAGGTTTTCATACACGTTTTCGCTGGTGGCAGTTTGGCCGTCCCTTCGGGCCTGCTCCACATGGCCGTGGGCCTTGTGCTGCTTGCCGTGGGCGCTGGGCTGCCCGTGCCGGTTTTGGCTTTCCTTGTTGGTTTGGTTTTGCATTTTAAACACCCCCGTGCTGTTATTGTGCGCAGGGGGGCGCGGGATACGCAAGGCAATTTCTTCCGGAAAGCGCGTCCCTTTGCCGGGCGCGGCGCGGGTCAATCGTCGCCGCCGTCCTCCTCTTCGGCGGCTTCGCCGCTTTCCCCGCCGTCCGCGCTGCCGTCCGGCGCGTCTGCCCCTGCGGCCTCCTCCGCCTGGGCGGCCAGGCGCGCGGCTTCGGCCTTCGCGGCCTCGGCCTCAATGTCGATGTCCTCGTCCAGATACAGCGCCCGCCGTTTGGCGTGCAGCTTTTCCAGCTCCCGGGCCTGTTCTTCCTTGATTTTTTCGGCCTGCTTTTTGTAGGCGCGCACGGCGCGGCGCGCGCTGACCACGCAGACGCCGATCATCACGGCGGCCATGGCCAGATACAGCCAGGAAAGCCATGTCCAGGACGCAAAGGGAACGGAAAAGGCCGTCAGGCCGCATTGCAGGGCCATATACGCGGCCGCGATGGTGAGGATCACCGATAAAAACATGTTTTTCACCTCATTGATTTTTTGCGCGGCCGCACAGGGCCGCAAATTACAATATATCCCATTATAGCCGGGATTTGTGAACAAGAAAAGCCCCCCTTTTGCCTTTTGAACAGGTTTAGGCTATAAATAACCTCCCTTTGCCGAAATTGACGGAGGGGCAGATTCATGGACGGCAAGCCCGGCAAACCGGAATTAGTTATTTTTATCCTCTCCCCGGATTTTCTTGTTTTTCCGTTCTTCCAACTCCGCAATTTGTTTCATCAAACAATCTGAAAAAGCCCCTTCAACCGGTGCAGCTTCTCCTGTTGTATAGCAGTCCAGAAGGACTATGTTATTATCCTTGTCAAAACAAAATATTTCATCACCATTCCCTATAATGGACAAGAACGGGATAAAACCAGTAAACCCTTCATCGTGCAGTTCTTTCGTTTTCTCACGAATATCCAAAAAATCGGGTATTCCATTGGCAATTCCATAGACTATAATTCCTCGGCAGAACGACCAAAATGGGCCTATGTCATACTGTTTCGCCCGTGGCCATATTTCTTCCCGAACCTCCATATAAAGTCCGCCTAATGGGGACATAGTGAACTCTCTAAAATCAGCAGGAAGATTTATCCCATACTGATGTTCAAAATTCTTTATATCGTGCTCCGACGGCTCATTTCCCATACAAGCTACAACCTGATAAGTCTGCTTATCATAATTATGGAAATAATCATAAACTTTTTCCAATGCCATCGTATGCCTCCTGCAACTACCAACTTTTCTTTTTATTTACCTATATACAATATTTTCCCGCTTTATTCAATGCATCGTGAAATGGACGAAGCTGAAGCCATCCGTCCAAAGGGGAATCGGGAGAAGAAAAGTCCCGCATTGCATTTTTTCCGCCGCGCCCTTATACTGAAAGCAGGAATACTGCACGGGCGCGGCGCGCCCGTGGGAAACGGAAAAGGGGAATCGTTATGGAATACCGTTCTTACAGGGATACGGACTGCCGCCCTTCGCTGCTGGGGCTGGGCTGTATGCGCCTGCCCACGCTGGAGCCGGGCGGCACCGCCATCGACTACGCGCGCGCCGGGGCGCTGGTGGACGAGGCCGTGCGCGGGGGCATTACCTATTTTGACGTGGCGTATCCGTACCACGGCGGCGGCGCGGAAAAATTCATCGGCGCGGCGCTGGAAAAATATCCGCGGGAATCGTTTTACCTGGCAACGAAGATGCCGCTGTGGAAGCTGGAAACGCAGGAGGATATGGAGCAGGTGTTCAACGAGCAGCTGGCCAACTGCCGTGTGGACTATTTTGATTTTTACCTGTGCCACGCGGTGGACGCCGAACGGTTCGAGAAGATCCGGCGCATCGGCGCGTTTGAATTTCTGGCGCGGAAAAAGGCCGAGGGGAAGATCCGCCGCCTGGGCTTCTCGTTCCACGACAAGCCCGCCGTGCTGCGCGCGATATGCGCCGCCTACCCGTGGGATTTTGCCCAGCTGCAGCTGAATTATCTGGACTGGACCGTGCAGCGCGCCCGGGAGCAGTACGAAATATTGCAGGAATACGGCCTGCCGTGCATCGTGATGGAGCCCGTGCGCGGCGGCGCGCTGGCTTCCCTGTGCCCGGAGGCCGAGGCGGTGCTGAAGGCGAAGGCGCCCGGCCGCAGCATTGCGTCCTGGGCCATCCGCTTCGCGGCCAGCCTGCCGGGCGTGCTGGTGGTGCTTTCGGGCATGAGCAGCGAGGAACAGCTTGCGGACAACCTTGCCGCGATGTCGCCCTTCCAGCCGCTGACAAAGTCCGAGCAGAACGCGCTCACCCGGGCCGTGCGCATCGACAAGCGGGCCCAGCGCATCCCCTGCACGGGCTGCCGGTACTGCATGCCCTGTCCGTTCGGGGTGGACATTCCCGGCCTGTTCAAAGCGTACAACCGCTGCGCCGCGGCGAAAAGCACCGGCCGCTTTTTGAAAGAGAGCGGGGATATCCCCGCCGCCGCCCGCCCGGCCGCCTGCCGCGCCTGCGGCAAGTGCGCCCGGGTGTGCCCGCAGCACATCGGCATCCCGGAGGAGATGGCAAAGCTG
>DBFXIC010000081.1:0-7246 GCA_048455095.1 Anaeromassilibacillus sp. | reverse complement strand
CCTGTGGAATGGAGCGATGTTGTTATCACTAATATTGAAGGAATCATTAAAAAGAAAGGATACCTTCAAAAAACCGTTGCGGCTCGTGCGGGGATTCCTGAAAAGACATTCAGCAATATGTTAAATGGACGGAAACTCATTTTGGCTGAGGATATCCCTCCCATTGCTCAGGCCTTAGGTTGCAAAATTAGCGAGCTTTATACATATCCCAGGAACATAGCATGAACTTCCACCTAGAGCTAAGGAAAAGCAGCTGCCGACGACTGAGAAAAAACTGGACCGGCAGCCGGCTGCGCATCCTAGATGTCCGGGCACACGTGCTGACAGCCACGCGGGTCCCAGGGTGGGAAGAGTGCCAAATAAGGTACTACCCCGCCGTGGGCCGCATGTCCATCCGCGGCCCTACGGGGCAGTATATCGGCTGGTCGGACAGCCTGGCGGATGCTCTAGACCAGCTGGCGAGGGCCGATACAAGCCAAGTATTGCCCGGAAACGGGCTTTTAAACGGAAAGGAGCCAATGCAATGAAAAAGTATCAACTGACCGGCCAACCCATCTATGTTGGCGAGATTTACAACCACAACGGTGACCTGTACCGGGTGGAGAGTTTCGATGAAGGGTACACCGAGCCGAAAGTGACGCTGCGGCGCATCAAGGACGGAACGATCTTCGACGTAGAGGCCCCGGCGCTGTTCCTGACGCCAACGGGCGTGCAGCTGCTGTGGCCGAGGGAAGTAAACTGTTTCTGCTCCGCGATGGAGCAGGCAGTCTGAAGGAGGGCTTCCCGATGAACGAGTTAAAAGGCAATTTTAAGGCTGCTTACGATGTGTTAAAACGCGCAGAGCGCTGCGTGCTCCTTCGCAGCAAGGCGGCGAACCCGTTACACACTTACGCCGTGGGCAACGTAGACAGCAACGGCCTTGTATTCGGCCTTGTGCTGAAAACAGACCCGGAGGCAGCCGTGCGGGAGTTCCGCACACGGGCTTTCCCGAGCTGGTCGCCCTGGATGTATTCCAGGGCTTGACACGCCCCCGCCCCGAAAAGCACGGAACATAGAAGCCGAAACGGCCTGCCGGGACCCTCTGCCGGAATGTCGTAGAAAGGGCAAAAAAGCCGCTTTACACGCCGTGTTTTTCAAGATGATTCAAATCCAACATTGTTTTTTGACAAAACTACCAAAGAGACGGAACAAAAACAAGCCCAAAACGGGCGTTTTACCGTGACCGAAAGTGTAGATTTCGGAAAATGTTGAAATGTGCCACAATAGTAAAAAGCCGAAACGGCCCGGTGGGCCGTCTGCCGGGAATGGCCGCCCGGCACTGACGATGGCAGGCTAAATAAAAAAGCCCGCACGAGGCGGGCGGAAAGGAGTATGCGAAAATGGAGAAAAAGCTTTGGCTCAACGCGGAGGGAAAAGTCATGATGGGCAATCAGGAACTCCCTCGGTGCAGGGTCCTTTCGATGGAAGCTTCGAGTGAACGCCGTTTTGTTCGCGTTGCATTCGAAATTGAGGTTGAAGAGTTGGATATCCAATTTCAAGCTATAGTGCTAGATGAAGAATGCGGCGATCCCTCCAACAACTGAGAATGCGGAAGACACATAATCAAGGACTTCCTTTAATCCGGTTTTAAAGCGGTTCTCCATATACACGAGCGCACTGTGAGAGAGGGAAAAGTTTCCAGCCATATCTGATTCAACAGCAAAGGCTTCGCTCAGTTCATGCAAAATGTCTCGATAGTCACTATCTGAAAGATCGGGAAACAGCTCGCTTCTCCATGATTCAGAGACATAAAATTCCATTGCATCCGATCGAGGCGTCCCGTTTTTTACTCGTTTCAGAAAAATTGCGTATACCAGGCAAAGGAATTTGTCAGAAGCTTTTGTTAAAGTCACGCTAATTCACCCCCTTTCTACTCCAGTATAGAGCATAAAGAGGGCCAAGACAAGGAGGAACAAGATGAAGCTTACAATACGAGATGACGAAATCACTCCCGCAGGGCGAAACGGGTTTCTCGACAATGTGCCTATCCCTTGGACTTCCAAGGTAGACGTTACAGAAATCTGCCAGACTGGACGTGTCAAAGTGCGCGTTGAGTGCAGGCTGCCGATGTGCGGCACAGACGGAAAGGATGAAAATAATGACTTACCACATTAAAGACGCACTGAAAAAACAGTTCGACCTGCTCTCGCAGGCGTCCGAGACATGTGTAGACGGCGATGAACTCAGCACTCTGACGCACGCAATGCTTCAGGTCTGCGAGTTTCTTGAAAGGATCGAGCAGGATGAGGCCGCGCAGCACAGCCCTGATAAATGTAGCCGCCCTGCGCAGATGGATCTCCATGCCGCGGACGGAAAGACAGTGGCCGCCCTGCGCAGGGGCGTGCTGGAACACGGCATTCCCGATGAGCCAATGGTGGACGATGGTGAGGAGCTGCGGCCGTGCTGGCATGGTGGGCCGTTGAATGGCGGGGGCAAGGTGTTTGAGCGGCTGATACGTGACCTTGAAGCGGCGGGCGCGCCGGCAGATTTCTTCCGGGGGAAGTGTTATCAGGAAGTTTTGCGCGACATTGCGGATGTGCTTCAAATCGAGAAGCTGGCAAACGAAGCCGCGCGAATGGTTGCAGGCATCGCCGCCGACCGCAGTAAGAGAGATGCTGACGCATGAACGATTACGAGAAGCTGATGCAGGCGGCAGAATTTGTGCGGAAGTATCTGGAAGAGCACTGTGGCTTGAACATAGAGATACGGATATCTCGCGACCGCGTGGATGTTCTGCGCTGCGAGTTCGGCATCCCGTTCAGCCGGACGATTCCGGACGAAGAAGATGAATAGCCGAAACAGCCCTTCGGGGCTGTCGTGCGGGGGCTGACCGCCCCGCGCCTGATGATGGCAGGTCAAGGCAGGTGATTTTTTTGGAAGTCATGTTGAATGCCAGTGAATATTCAGCGCTGGCGGGAATATCGGAAAGGCATGCACGACGCTTGGCTGAAAGTGGAAAGTTGAATGTAATGTCTACTATAAATGAGAGAAATAGGCCATCCTATCTCTTTTTCTTGTCCTCCCTCCCCCTCGACGCCCAGCACCGGTGGTACATGCAGCAGGGCGAAAAGGCAGAGACAACGGCGGCGCTGGAGGCGGCGTCCGCCGCATCAAAGGCGGGCAAGCGCCCGCCGAGCCGCAAGGAGCTGGACGCATACACGGTGGAACAGCGCGGCCAGATCGCGTTCTGGATGGATACAGTGGCGGAGTGGCGGGAGTTCCGCCGTGGCTCCGGCAAAGCTGAGGAACTGGACCGGGATTTCGTTGAACGGCTGAAGGCGCGGCATCCGGGATTGCAGATCAGCAAGGCAACGCTGTACCGCAAGTGGCAGGCCGTGCGCACGGGCGACTGGGACAGCCTTGTGGAGAACCGAGGCAAAGCCCGCAAGGGGCAGAACAGCATCCACCCTGCGGTATGGGAAGTGTTCTGCGGCATCTACCTGCAGCAGACAAAGCTGAGCGTGGAACGCAGCATGGAGCTTACGGAAGAATGGGCGATGCAGAACGCGGTGAACGCGCTGCCGCTCCCATCGGCGGCAACGTTCCAGCGTGCTGTGCGGGAGAAGATCCCGCCGGAGACCCTGTGCTTCACACGGGAAGGCCCGCGGGAATGGTGGACACTGTACAGCCCGTACATTGCCCGGCGCTACGGCAATATGGTGAGCAACCAGATGTGGGTCGGCGATACGTATACGCTGGATATCTTCACCCTCGCAGAGAGCGGGCAGGTGCACAGGATGTACTTATCCGCCTGGGTGGACGCACGCAGCGGCATTTTCACAGGCTGGAGCCTTTCGGGAGAAAGCAAGAGCCAGAACAGCGTGAACGCGCTGCGTGACGGCTGCGTCCGGCAGGGCACGATGCCGCTGGACAACCTGTATACAGACAACGGCCGGGAGTTCCTGACGTTCGATTTTGGCGGGCGGGGCCACCGCGCAAAGGCGGTGCTTGCCAACGGCGAAAAGCCGTTCCAGCCGCTGACCATCATGCAGCGGATGGAAGTGGAAATGACGAACGCCATCCCGAAGAACTCACGGGCGAAGGTGGTGGAACGTTCTTTCAAGGCACTGAAGGACCGCGTCATGCGGCTGTTCCCCACGTTCACGGGCGGTTCCCCGGCGGAACAGCCGGAGCAGCTGAAGGCGATCCTGAAATCCGGCAGAAAGGTGCCCACGGACGCCGAAGCACGGGACACCCTGGACAAGCTCATCCAGTACGACCTCAACTATTCAAAGTACGACGGCCCGGTGGTGAAGGACAAGGGCAAGCGGAAAATTGACGTATACAACGAGTATAGTATCCGCGAAAAGGTGCCCGCAGACCCGGCGGTGCTGCGGCTGATGCTGATGCGCAGCACGAGGCCGCTGAAGGTGGGCCGCGCGGGCGTCGTGACCGTCATCAACGGCGTGCCGCTGAAATTCTGGAATGCCGACGTTCGGCACTACATGGACCGGAGGGTATACATCCGGTACGACCCGGCGGATCTTTCAGAGGTGCGGCTGTACGATGCGGAAACGGACGCATACCTGATGACGGTGGAGCGCAGCCCTCTGGAGGCGGACTACGGCGAGGACCCGGAGGTACTGAAGGAGCTGCTGAAGCTGCAGCGGCAGACGCAGCGCGCTGTACGCAACGAAGCCCGCGCACTGCAGGCACGCGGCGAGGATATCGACCCCGTGGCCCTTGCGCTGGACATCGCGGCGCGAAACGCGGCCGGGCCTGTGGCAAAGAAAAACATCAAACAGACGCAGATCCTGTACGACCGCGAGGCCGGGCAGGCTCCGGCGCTGCCTGTGGCGGTCGGAGACCCCGGCGACCTGGATATCGCACAGATGAACCGCAACTATTTAAAGTGGATGGAAGGAGCAGACGACGATGGAGAAGAGATATAACAAGGAGCTGCAGGAACGGACAAGAGCGTATGTCGAGGCCGGGACCAGCCAGGCGGAGCTTTCGCGGCGGCTGGGTATGAACAACAGCAGCTCACTGAGCCGGTGGCTCAACAGCTCGTACAACGGCGACGTGGAAAAGATTGAGAAGGCGCTGGAGGAATATTTCCGGGCGCAGGAGGCGGCCGAGGAGATCGCCGAAAAGGCAGCGCCGTACCGCCCGGCCGTGGACTATGTGCCCACCAGCATCAGCGAGGACGTATTTCAGAGCATCCGGTACTGCCAGCTGCACCGCTGTGTGACCGTGCTGCATGGGGACGCGGGCGTGGGCAAGACCAAGGGCGCGGAGAAGTTCCTGCGGGAAAACCCCTCCAGCACTGTGTACATCAGCATGACACCCAGCACGGCATCTTTGAACGGTGTGTGCAGGGCGCTTGCAAAGGCTTTAAAAATCGGCGGCAAACACAACCGGATGGACATGATGGAGGAGGTTCGGACACGCCTTGCGGGCACGAACAAGGTGGTGATCGTGGACGAAGCACAGCACCTGAAGCTGCCGGCTATCGAAGAGCTGCGGTCGCTGAGTGATCCGGACATCGCGACCGGTACGCCGGGCAACGGCGTTTGCCTGATCGGCAACAGCGAGGTGTACGACCGCATCCGCGGCAAGGCACAGGCGGAATTTGCACAGATCTTCACGCGGGTGAAGATGCCGCGGCAGTACCGCTCCAGCCGAATCACAAAAGAGGATGTCCGCAGCCTTTTCCCTGCCGTAAGCGACGAAAAGGAGCTTGCAGTGCTGCTCGGCGTTGCGCGCAGCGTGTACAGTATCCGGACGGCACAGGACATCTACATGAAGGCGGTCGAGCTGAACGACACGAGCTGCGAGGGCCTGCGCAGGGTGGCAAAGGCCCTGCAGGTGAACCCCGCGCTGTAAGGAGGGCTTCGGACAATGAAAACGATGAAAACGGTTGTTGTATTTTTAGCCGGAGCCGTGGCGGGGCTGATGCTGGCGGCGTGCCTGACGGTGCAGGGCTCCCACCCCGGCGTATTCGGCGGCGAAGCCCTTATCCTGCCGCTGATGGGGCTGCTGCTGTATGTGGGCTACGAGGCCGGGCAGCTTGCCGCGCTGGCGCAGGCGGAACAGCGGAGGCGCAGAACACGGAAAGGAGGAAACGTAGATGGAGTTTACAATCAACACACTGCTGGGGATATCTGTGATCCTCGGCGCACTTGTCATCGTGGGACTGCTGTATGGATGGGTACTGAAGGTCATCAATTGGACGTGCTGGGAATGGGAAAGGATGACCCGAAGGCGCGATGGCTGGGCGATCTTGTTTGAATACCACCGCCACCGCGAGGAGTTCCTTGCCTGGCGTGAAGAACAGAAAAAATAACCGGGGCCGGATGGCCCCGCCGTAATGCAGCCGCGCCGATGGCGTGCCGGTCCCAAGCCCGGGAAAATGCAGAGGGCGGCGAAGGAGGTGGACATAACGCTGAGTGAACAGGATAAATCTGAAATCCGGGCGTCATACAGAAACGCGATCGACCCGCGCCAGCATGTGAAAATCCTGATGGAACTGTATCTTGCAAGCCGCGAGGAGATCGAGGAGGCGCTGGGCTTTACACATAAGGAAGCACGGCGCCCAATACGGCGGCACACGGATGCAGGCAGGCCCAACACATACGCCAAGCATCCAATAGAGGTCAAGCAGCGTATCGTGGGACTTGTGCTGAGCGGGAGGACCTACGAGGAAGCCGGCGCAATGTATGACGTTTCGAAAAACACTGTGGCAACCTGGGTCATGAAGTACAGGCGCGGCGAGCTGCCGCCCATCCTGCCGAAGGAGGAAGAAGTTAATGCCAAACTGTAAGTTTTGCGGCAAGCCCGTAATATCCGCGCACGTGATGCACGCGCACTGCTGGGAACAGAAAGTCATGGAGCTGATGGAAACTGTCTGCGACAACTATTGCCGCTGGCCACTTGAGTGCCGGAGCTCCGAAGATCTGGAGGAAAATCACTGTAACGATTGCGTGATGATTCAGGCACTCAACCTCGGGCTGTGAGTATTGGAAAAGGCCCCGCACACGCGGGGCCCGGCACTCAACCCCAGACGATATCCAGCGGCGGCTCATCCGGATGGAGGTTGTTCCATGCCTCAGCGATGTCTAGCGGCGCAAGCGCAAATCCCTTTTTGGAAATATGCGCACCGTAGCCCAGACCAGCAAGAGCCTTGCACACTGTGGCGGCGACACCTCGGGACATGTCCGTGAGCCATGTGCGGATCACGATGGCCTGCAGCTCGGAGACTGCCTGC
>DBFXIC010000080.1:0-5905 GCA_048455095.1 Anaeromassilibacillus sp. | reverse complement strand
GCCAATCACCTGTTGCTGCGTGTCGTCCGGCGCTTCCGTTGCAAAAGAAACGGTTCCAAATGCGGGGACCATACAGAACAATAGGATAAAAACGAGCAAAAACGCTCTGCTATGTTTTTTCAATTTGAAACCTCCTGAGATATCCGGCAGGACGCGGGCGGCAGACGCCGCAACCCCGCCCGGAATCGGACGTGCAAAATCTCTTCGATGGGGGCGTGTTTTGCCGAATCTGCTCGCTTTTGGCAGATTAGTGACTATACAACATTATAGCATATTTCGAAGAGAAAGCAACCGAGCCAACCCCAGCGAACCCGCGTCCAGCGGTGAATTTTTTATGAACAATCCTGTCAAAGGCGCAAATCCCAGCCGGTCAGCGCCTGAATCAACGTCTGATTGTCACCAAATCCCGTCTGCCGGGAATAGTAGTCCACCTGTAGGATGCCGATCGCCAACACCAGCACGCAGAGCGTACTGTAAAACGAAACGGCAAAGATGCGTGCATTTCCGTTCTTTTTCATGATACATCCTGTTCCTTTCAGAAGGGTTACGTGAGCTGGCTTAAGGTATCGGCCAACGCCTTCCCAAAAAGCTGGCCGGAGTACTTCGCTTCCTCCAGTGTGTTGACGTCCGTGCCGAATTCCACCAGCAGGGAACCCTTTGTCATGTGTTCGTTGTATTTACGCGGGCAGAAGTTGAGGGGGCGTGCCAGCCCGGGGTAAAGGTCGGATAGACTTTTTTGCAGCCGCACGCCCAGACGCAGGTTGTATTCCCAATTGGGGAACCCCAGGGTGCCGTCGTCGTCGCACCCGGAGATAATCATGACCTGCGCGGCTTTTTTTCCGTCGATCAGGGCAGTGGGTTTGATGCGCGTTCCGTCCTGCGTGCCCATGGCGTCCCGGTGGATGTCGAGCGTCACCTGGATTTCCGGGTACTGCTTGAGATTGCGCTGGATTGTCTCACCGGAACGGTCGTAGGAACCATTGTAGCTGGGATAGTCGTGGCAGGTGGTATCGTGCACCACGCCGATTCCCGCCGCCTTGAGCTGCTTTTCAATCTCATCGCCGACGGCCACCACGTTCAGGGCATTGTCCTGCGTGCGGGAGGAGCCGGCGAACGCCTCCGTCGTATGCGTATGATAGATCAGCACCTGCACGGTGCCGTCCTTTTTGATTTTCACCGCGGGTTGCTTGGCCAGTTCCCCCGGGATGTCGATGCCGTAATTTTTGTTGGTGTTTTTCACCCAAATATTCTGGTACTGCGTGCCGGAATTGCCGATGCTCATCTCCTTGACATTCTCGGTGACGGTTTCACTGACCGTGCCGGAGGAAACAGAGGAGGAGGCTGGCGCGCTGGAGGGAGTGGACGGCCGGGCGGAAGAGGTCGGCGCCGGTGATGAGGTGGAAGAAGAGACGGGAACGCTGGTAGTTGTTTCTTCCTCTTCGAAGTCGGTGTACAATGCTTCCGCCGCGCCTCCGGGCAGGATAAATCCAGCCGCGGCAAGTGCCGCGTCGCCCGCATGCAGCTCCGGCAGGCGGGCCATTGTACAGAACACCGCCACAGCGGCGAGCACCGCAGAGCACAGCATCAATCCGTATTGCCGCCAGTTTCTCATATTTTGTATTCCCCCGCCATTTCACCAATTCAGCGCGGCGGTTTGCAGGTGAACGAATCATCCAAACCGCAGCCGCGCTTCTTAATGTGTATGCGGGATCGTCCCATTCCAGACCTCCGGTCGGAATGCACCTACGGTGGCAACCTTTTTCAGAATCTTTCTGCGGCTCTGCCGATTTCCCTTGTGAGCCTGTGCAAAATCGGGAGTTGGTTCTTTCTGTCCGGCCAACGCTTAATTGATTTCCCGCAGAAAACTTGGGGCCGGCCGTGCGTCCAGACACAGTCTGGTCAGCCGGCCAGGATGGCGAATTCTTCGACGGAGAGGGAAGGGTTCAGGGCGGTGTTGATGGCCATGGCGACCATGCGGGCGGCACGGGCGATCAGCAGGTCGATTTCCCGCGGGGTAACCACCATGCTCGCGCCGCGCGGCGCCACCTTGTCCTTTGGCGCGGCGCGGCCCAGCAGGTCGGCGGCGAGCGTCCCCGCGTCCACAACGGTGGGCACGCCCACGCCGACCACCGGCACGCCCAGCGTTTCATGGCTGAGCTGTGGCCGGGCGTTGTCCACGCCGGAGCCGGGGGAAATGCCGCCGGTGCTGAGCTGGATGGTGCACCCCAGACGGCTCAGGCTGCGCGCGGCCAGCGCGTCTACCGCGATCAGCGCCGCGGGCTGGAACTCCTTTGCCAGGGCGGAGAGCAGTTCGCGCGTCTCCACGCCGGTACAGCCGAGCACGCCGGTGCTCACCACCGCGACGGGGCGCAGGCCGTCCAGGCCGGTCACGCGCGCGATTTCCCCACGGATATGCCGCGTGGCCAAAACCTGTTCGGCGGTTTGCGGGCCGAGCGCGTCCGGCGTGATTGCCCGGTTACCCAGGCCAGCCACCAGCACCAATCCTTTTTCCGGCAGCAGGGCGCTGAGCTCATCGCGGAGCTGGTGCAGCAGTTCGTCGTTGCTGTCGATGTGGTCGGAGATCGCAGGCACCTCCAGGGTGACATAATCCGCGCCATTTTCCCGGATGCGTGTGATGGTGCAGTTCCTCTTTTTCTCCACGCGCTGACTCGCCGGTTCGGTGTATTCCAGCGCAAGGTCGGTACGATATTCCATAGCATTCTCTCCCTTTGATTGATTTTGCGCAGCCGCGCAGGTTTTTTAGAAAAAGCTTGATTTTTCAGATTCTTGATGGTAGAATAAAAACTACATGACAGCACCAAAGGAGGTGGAACCATGCCGAATATTAAATCTGCCAAAAAGCGCGTGAAGGTGACTGCTGCAAAGACGCTTATCAATAAAGCATTCAACTCCAGCCTGAAGACGGAGATCAAGAAAGCAAACCTTGCCGTTGAAACCGGTGCGGAGAATAAGGCCGAGGCCGTCCGCGTTGCCGTGAAGAAGATCGACCAGGCTGCTGCGAAGGGCATTCTGCATAAGAACGCCGCTGCGAGAAAGAAGTCTGCACTCGTCCGCAAGCTGAATGGTGCGCAGGCGTAATCGAATACGCAAGGAAAAGCTGAAAGCAGAGCGTACGCTCTGCTTTTTCTCATTTAACGGGAATCATTTCCATGGGGAATTTCATTTGACTTTTTGTAGGAAAGCGGTTATCATATAGGTAAACAATTTAGCTGTATCAACAAGCTCCTCGCCGCGGCGGCGTCCCCCCGGCCTGCCGGGCTTGTATTTACAAATGGAGGTGCTCGATTTGAAAAAAGGAAATAACTTCGCTGTTTTTATCACAATCATTTCTGCTCTCGCCGCTGTGGCAGCCGCTGCCGTAGCCGTTGTCCTCTTCTTTGAAAAGAAGCGCAAGGACGAGGAGGAGCTTGAGCACTATTTGGATTGTTCAATCCAGTAAAGGATTGTATGCAAAGCTGTAAATGATACGGGCAGGTGCGTTACCTGCCCGTTTTCTTTTTGTGCTTTTTCCGGTGTTCCCGCCAATGTTGGATGTCGCGGCGCGTCTTTTCATAGATATATTTCAGCGCCTTATACAGCAGCATGCCGAAGACATGTCCTTGCAGGATGCGCAGGCCGCGCCATGCATATTTTCCGTATCGGACATATCGGTTAGCTCTTATCTCCCGGTTTTGAAAATATCGCGGCCAAATAGCCAAAGAACACCGCTGCCGCAACGCCCGCCGCGCCCGCCGTCAGGCCGCCGGTGAACACGCCCAGGAACCCTTTTTCCTGGATGGCTTCCAGCGTGCCCTTCGCCATGTTGTAGCCGAATCCCGTCAGCGGAACGGTCGCCCCCGCGCCCGCAAAATTCACCAGTGGTTCGTACAGGCCCAGCCCGCCAAGCACCACGCCCAGCGTGACGAACAGCACCAGGATGCGCGCCGGAGTCAGTTTCGTATAGTCGATCAAAAGTTGGCCGACGACGCAGATTGCCCCGCCGACGACAAATGCCCAGACATATTCCATATGTTTCACCTCATGGGTTAGTATGAGGAAAGGGCTGCCATTTTATGCAGGAGGAATCGGCGCCGTTTTGTGTGAAGATGAAAAATTTGGCTTCACCCAACGGTATTCTTTATAACAAAGCACTGGCGGATTCGGACAGAAACAGCATGCGGGTAGCAGCGTGTGTTTTAAACCGCAGAACCTTTGGGGATGGATGCGCACCGGCCGGATCCGTGAAGGGATGGAATCGTTGCAACAGAACTGCGTTGGGAGGAATCAAATATGAAAAAAGCAGCGTTTATGGCGGCATTCTTGGGGATCTGTATTATGCTGGCGGGATGTACGGCACAGGAAGAACCCACGGTGATCGTTTGTGGAGGCCCGCCGCCCTCAAGCGCGCAGCAGTCCGCGAGTTCCCAGAGCACGCCGAGGCTCACCAAAGCGAGGGAGGTAGAAGAGCCGGAAGCGCCTTCCAACAGCCTTCGCCTCTCTGTCCAGACAGGTCCTGTTTTCCCGGCCCCGGAGGAGATCGTCATATCGATCGACAACGGGACGGACGAGGAACAGATGTATGGAGAAAGCTATTGGTTGGAACGCTTAACCGATGGGGTGTGGGAACAGCTCGATTATCTGCCGGATACGGCGTGGCATGATATTGGGATTGTTTTGGCCCCGCATTCCCTGGGGGAACATCGCATCCATCCGGTCCAGTATTATGGGGAAGAGGCCCTGTTTCCCGGGCGCTACCGCTATGGGAATATCTTCAATGGGGAGACGTACTACGCGGAATTTGACATCGTTTCCCCGGAGGAGATTGCCCTCTGTGAATCGGATGTTCCGGACGGTTCCGGCCCCGCCGATGAGGCATCACAAAACCTGGAAAACGCTATGGGAAATTTGCAGAAGCACGGGCCGGACGACCCCGTGAGCAGGCCAAAGCCCTCAAAATACAGCAGCTATGGTTCTTCGCACGATCCTGCCTGAAAAGGGCAATCCGGCTAATCTAGGAATCACCCGTATCCCATCCCGATTTTCCCGCGTGGGATGGTACATAAGTCTGGTAGAGCGTTCGGATTTATGGTATAATAATCAATTATAAGCTCATTCGGGCGGCTTGCTTCCGGCAGCCGCGCTGAACTTTTTAGATAGGAAACGGGTGATTCATTTGTCAATACCACGCGAACGGATCCGCAATTTCAGCATCATTGCCCATATTGACCACGGCAAGAGCACGCTGGCGGACCGCATTTTGGAACAGACCAAATCCGTCGCTCTGCGGGATATGGAGGACCAGATCCTCGACGATATGGACCTGGAGCGCGAGCGCGGCATCACCATCAAGGCACACGCCGTCACGCTGGTGTATAACGCGGGCGACGGCCAGGACTACGTGTTCAATCTGATCGACACCCCCGGCCATGTGGACTTCAACTACGAGGTGTCCCGCTCCCTTGCGGCGTGCGAGGGCGCGGTGCTGGTGGTGGACGCCTCCCAGGGGATCGAGGCGCAGACGCTGGCAAACACCTACCTTGCGGTGGATGCGGGATTGGAGATCGTGCCGGTCATCAACAAGATCGACCTGCCGAGCGCCCAGCCGGAGCACGTCCGGCAGGAAATCGAGGACGTGATCGGCATCCCGGCGGACGAGGCCCCGTGCATTTCCGCCAAGATGGGCACCAACATCGGTGCGGTGATGGAGCAGATCGTCAAGCAGATCCCGCCGCCGGAGGGCGACGAAAGCGCACCCCTGCGCGCGTTGATCTTCGATTCCTATTATGACGCATACAAGGGCGTGATCGCGCACGTGCGCATCAAGGACGGCTGCGTGCATCCGGGCGACACCATCCGCATGATGAGCGTCGGCAGCGAATTCACCGTGGTGGAGTGCGGCTATATG
>DBFXIC010000079.1:0-6681 GCA_048455095.1 Anaeromassilibacillus sp. | reverse complement strand
CCAGTCCACACCGCTGATAATATTGTCGAAGCCCGCGATCTCCTTCGCCGTGATTTTCCGGCTCACGATGTTGTCAAACACCTGCGTCCCACTGCCCACCATCTCGCCCAGGTACATGTGCCGGTATTTGAGCGGCTTTGTCTTCCGCAGCCAGTCCGCACCGTCCAGGAACTCCTTGCCCAGCCAGTCCCGCGGCGCATCCAGATACGACGAATGATGCACCAGCTTGCCCGGCTGCTGCTCCCGCGCGTACCGGTTGGCCCAGTTCCGCGCGTTGGCGGGCGGGTTGAAGCTGATGAGTGTTAAGGTCGGGTTGCTCCCCGAGCCGCGGAACGCGGACTGCTTCACGCTCAGCACCGCGTTTTCGCCCCGGCGAAGCTGGTCCGCTTCCTCGAACCACAGGCAGCCAATGTATCCGAACTTCGGTTTGATACCCTTAATTTTCATCTCATCGTCCAGGCCGCGGAAATAGATGGTCTGGCCCGTGGGCTTGTAAATGAGGCGAAGAGGGCTCTTTTTCTCCAGAAAATGCTCCGACAGCCCCAGCTTTGCGACGGCCCACAGCATCTGCGAGTACACGCTGTCCTCCAGCGTGTTTCCCATCTGCCGCATCACCAGCGCGTGGCTTTGCGGCCACTTCAGAAGCCACAGCACGATCTCAACGCTGCAAAATGAGCTTTTGAGGCTGCCGCGCCCGCCTTCCTCCACCAGTGTGTGCGCCCGCTGTTCCCGGACGGCCCGGTGCGAATCATAGAACCCCGGCCCGATCACGTTCTTTAAATCGACCGTCACCGCCGGGCGGCTATATGCTGTCAACGATGTTCACCTCCGCCGCGCCGCTGCCGGTTTCCTTCTGCAGCTCCGTCCACAGCCGGATTGCGTCCATGTCACCGGCCTGGCATTTTTTCAGCAGCGCCGCGTGGATCACCGCCGCTTCGTCCGCACTATATTTTTCCAGCAGCTTATCCAGCAGCGCGAGGTAGTCACATTTCTGTATCTTTCCAAATTTCCCGCGCAGCTCTTTTAAATCCTTTAAAATATTGAAATCCTTCTGCTGTTTTGCCCGTTCAATGGCTTCCAAAAGGCCGGCGATGCTCTCTGTTTTCGTCCGCATGTGTATCCGCTCCTTTCCGGTGCCGCGCGCAGCGCCCCAAATTCGCCTGTAAGACGAAAAATACCCAGACGGCCGATTTGTCGCCCGGAGCTTTTGCAACGTTTTGCAAAGGCTTACAGCCGATTGTAGAGGGTATCAAGCCCCCTTGCAGGGATAGAGGGTGCGTTTTCAGCGGACATGCTTCGCCATCCGGCCGTTTTCGCCCGGTTTTTTCCCTCTATGCCCGCCGGTCACGTTCCGGAGGACGTATCAACCCCGGTTTGCTCACGGTTTCCCTGTGTGGTTTTGCAAAGCCCGAAATACGTCTTTGCAAAAAATCTTTATTTCTGTTTCAACGGCCGCTGCTTTTCCGCACGCAACGGGGGAACGGGCAGGCGGGGCGGCCGCTCTCTTTCATGGCCCACACGCACCGCGTGCACAGTTCCGGCGGCTCTTTCAGCTTTGCACCGGAGATCCTCCGTGCCAATTCGCGCCGCGGGTCCTTCCGCTTCACTGCGCATCACCGTCCACCGGGATGATGCCGAAGCGGACGCGCTGCGGCCTGCCGCCCAGGCTCGTGACAGCGTATGCGCGCCGCTGCCTGCGGTCCATGCGGATCACATCGCCTGCAAACTCCGCCAGCGGCCCGTCCAGAACGTGCCAGCCACCGGGGAAGAACATCACCCGGCTGAGTCCCAACGTTTCCCCGTCGTCCAACCGCCACCGCAGCACGTCCCGTGTGTCCAGCGCCTGCGGTTCCCCGAGCTCCAGTCCCAGCCACCGGATGACGCCGGGGACAGGGGAGACGAGGTGGAACAGCGCCGCCGTGTATTCCGCGCCCACGAAGATGTAGCCGGGCAGCAGCAGGCATTCTTCCTCGTGCCACTGCCCCCGCCGCCGGATATTCATCCGCTGGGCCGGGGCGCGAGCCTGCACGCCTTTGCGCCGCAGCGCTGTGCATGCATCACGCTCGGTCCCGGTCATGACCTGCAGCACATACCAGCCCATCAGCGCCGTGCCTCCTTTGTACGCCGGTCCAGGATCTGGACCAGCTGACGGTAAAGGTCCGGATGCTCTGCGCCCAGGGCGCTGAAGAACTCCGCCTTCAACTCATCGGCAGCCGCCGCCACGTCCTCCTTGTTCTGTACATCGATCCGCTGCTTGTACGCCACAGCCTTCGTCATGGCGTTGGCTTCTCTCAGCAGCTTGTCCAGCGCGACGTCCGTCCACTCTTCGTCCGGTTTATTGATGATCGCCTGCACGATCTTCTGGCCGGCGATGCGGTTGATGATCTCCACAGCGTCCACCTCAGGCACTTTCGCCGCCGTCTCCATCATGGCCTTTATGCTTTCCTGGGACACTGCCAGCGCCTCCAGGCTGGCCATGAGGTCGCGTGCATAGTTCCCGATGGCCGACTTGCTGATCTGCACGTCAAGACTGGCGAGGTACTCTCGTATATCGTTATACGTGAATTCCGCCGGGGACTGCACCATGGCGTCCACGGTGCTGCGGACCTCCGGCGGTAGCCGGCTAATCTTGCTGCGGCTCCTGTTTTTCCGCCGTCCCATCCGCAAGCCCTCCTACATATCCACCAGAGGGTCATCCAGCTTGCCGTAGGCCAGCTGTTTGCCCTTGTGCGTCAGCTTAATCTCCAGGCTTTCCATCGGGACGTCCGCCACGCGCGCGGGGCGCCGCTCCGCTGCCGTGCGCACCTCGATGTATCCACCGTCTGCCAGGTAGTCCACTGCGCTGCAAATCGCGCCAGTGCTCATGCCGCCGGCCATGACCGACCGGATGGCCGTCAGCCGCAGGAACTCATATTCCGCGCTGGCGAGCATCATGGTGCGCACGATTGCTCCCGTATCCGCCGCCAGCTGATTGGCCTGTATTCTCTGGTTGTTGTCGCTCATTTTACCGTCCCTCCCGTAAATACTTATTGATATCTGTCACCATCGTCTCCAGACGCATCATCTGGCGCAGGAAGTCATCCTTGCGCAGGCAGTTCTCTTTAATATCCTCGATATCCGCCTGAAGCTTGCGGGTCTCTTCCCGCAGCTCCTTGCGCACTGCCTGCAGCTCATCCTTTTCCACATACGTTTTTTCGATGTGGGAAATGGCTTTGCCCTGTTCGGCCACAGTCTTGTTCACCTTTTCAAGCGCTTTGTCCACATCGGACTTTTGGGCGCTGCGCGCCTCCAGTTCCGTGACGCGGTCCTTTGTCCGGTCGCTTTCCGTCATGTTGCGCTTGAGCAGGAACGCCAGCGCCGTGCCGCCAAGGCCCAGCAGGCCCACCACCAGCCACCATGTACCCGGATCGAATGTCATCGCCCTTTTCCTCCAATCTTTTGAGGGGAAAAGAAAAAGGCATGATCCCCTCGGGTCTGAGGGTATCATACCTTATCTTTTAGGAAGCATTCTATATGAAGTGCTTCCTCGAAAATATTTCCGCCTTATCCCCAAAATGAGATTTGGCCGGGCGGCGGGGCCAGGCGCTCTTTTCGTTCTTCCTCCCGGAGCTGGGCAGCCTTATCCTTGACGATCTCACGGATGGAGCGGTCCGTGAGACTGTACTTGCGAGCCAGTGCGATGACGTTTTTTCCGTTATACTCCCGCCGGATCAGTTCGTCGCGGACAGGGCGGATCAGTTCCGAGGCTTTGGGGACGTACAGGTTACTGGTCCCTTCATAGTTGTCAACGAGCCGGATGAAGCCTTCCATGCCGATCGCCTCCGCCAGTTCCAGAGAGCTGCCGCTCAGGTCCTCCAGTCGCAGCTCCTTCAGTAGTTCATTCCTCATTTTTCGGACCCCCCCGCGGCCTTCCGGCCTTTTTCACTGCGCAGGTATTCCAGTTCCGCCTCCTCAGCCATTCGTTTGAGCCCGTTGATCAGCGCTGCGCCTTGGGCACGCGTCAGGAAGCGGAAGGGGTCTTCTGGGAAGCTGGTCATGCGGAACTGTTTAGTGATGAGGCCGCTCAGGCGGTAGCGCAGCGCGGCATCGTTCAGCGGCGGGTCGTATTTGTCGATCTCGCTCATGAGGAACCAGGCGTATTTTTGCTGCTTTACAGTCATGCGGCCCGGTACCTCATCGTAATGACGCGGTTTTTTGCTCTTGTGCAGCGTCTCCGGTGCGGCCGCAGCCTTGCGGCGGAGCAGCTCATGGATAACGGCTTCTTTTTCAGCCTCCGAGAGGGCTTTAATGGAAGAGCAGCCCGTGACGCCTTCCACCAGGACATGCAGGTCATCGTCATGTCCAAGTGCCGGATCAGACAAACCAAGCTCACGGCCCAGCGCATAGATGTATTTTATCCGGTCTTTTTCCTGTCTTTGAGCGCCCATGGCTGCTCCCCCTTTCTTGCGTTACGCTTCCGGCTCAGGGTCGTCGATGTCGATCCCGAACGTATCCCGTGTTTTGATCCATGCATCTACCCGGTCCAGTAGCTCAGCAGGCTGACGCATCAGCGCCGCACGATCCAGCTTTTTGTCACCTTGATGAGCTCCGTGTGTCCCATGCCCTCCAGAAGTGCGATGGTGTCCGCCTCGCCGAGATTTGTCACCAGGGAGCTGGAAAGCCTGTAGCCCACTACGCCGAATTTCAGGCGGCGGCTTTTACCTGTAAGCTCGGCCCGGTGTGCGCTCACATATTCCTCTACTTCAGCGGCCAGCCGTTTGTACCGGTTCTGCAGAGCCGTCTCCCGCTCTTTGTACTGTCCCTTCAGGTCGTCGATCCGCCGTTTTTGCTCCACATCCAACTCTGTCAGCGAGAACCTGCATTCCCGCATCTCCTGCAGCGCAGCGTCCACGGCCGACCAATCCCGAAGCACAGGGATTCTTTCAACTTTCGTTCTTGCCATATGTATCCACATCCTTTCTCGAAATTCCGCCCTCTGCATTTTCCGGGCTTGGGACCGGCCCCGGCCCAATCGGGCTGGGGGCTGCATTACGGCCGGGGCACAGCCCCGGATGCGGCATTTTTCGTTTTACTTTGGCCTCTTCCACTGGTGCGTACTTTTCGCCGCACGACCGCCGCCGTACCAAAGCGCCCACGTTTGTTCTTCCTTACAGGCCGCGCGGCGGCTTGCGCCCGTATGTGCGCCACAGTTGGTGGATTGCTTTCCGGTTCTGGCGCTCACGCCGCCAGCGCGGCCACTGGTCGGAAATCTCCTCTATAGCCCATCGGATAAAATGAATCAGCATGCAGAACAGCGTTACAAGAAGGCATCCGAGCCAAACCCCGGTTCTGCCGGCAATCATGTGCATCAGGAAATTCTCCATTACCGATCATCCTCCTTCAGCCGGATGTCCTTGTTGTTGGCTTCAAAGTGCTTCACCAGCGGGCCCCAGCTTGTCCAGTGCGTGGAATACTCCGTGTATGTCCCGTCCCGCAGATACTGCAGCTCTTTCTGCATACGCTTCGACAGCTTGTTGTAACGCGCGATCTGCTGCGGGCTCATGCACGGCCTTTGCCGCTGCGGCATGAAGCGCCGCCGCTCTTCGCAGTCCTGTACAAGCCAGCTGCCTTTAAAGTGTCCGTTTACGTACACGAGGATGCCTTTGTGAAACATATCGTTCATGGGCTGCATCTCCAGCGTCACATCGTAACCGTCAGCTTCCAGATCCACACGGCTGTATGGCCAAGGCCGCTCCAGCTGCTCTTTCGCTTTTTTCCAATCTTCTTTCGTCATCAAAAATCCTCCTCCACCGTGTATACTTGGCAGAACCAGCGGGGCAGGCCCTCATACACGAGCTTTCCTTTGGCCTCGCAGAAATGATATCTCCATCTCGGCCATGAAAGACACGAGAATGTGCGCAGTACCTGCATCTTCGGTTCCGGCGCAGGCTGCGCCACTGCTGAATGGTCAATCCTGTCACGCTCCTAAAAAAACAGAGTTGAAACGGCCGCCGGGCCGTGGTATCCTGTACATGTGGTACGGTAAGCCATGCCGTGCCATATTCCTTTAAAGACCCCCGCCCGGCTTCTTCGTCCCGGGCGGGGCTTTTTGTGCGGGGCTGCCGTTATGACCGGCTACGCCGGCCCTCCTGGGCCGCGGCCCCGCATACATTGTCCGGATTGAAAAAGAGGGTCGTTTGCCGTATACTGAAGAAAAAAGGAGGCGATCCCGTGACCGTTGATGAACTGCGTGCCCTCGTTATTGAATGCGCCGGCGAAAGCGTAGTCCGCGAAGCCGAAGCCGTTGATCAAGTGCAGGCGCACACTGTGCTGGCGAATCTGGTTGCCGACTGGAACGCGGGAAAAGACTTTGACCCCGGTGTATATGACTTTCTGCTCGGCCGCGTTGTGCTCCGGGACGATGATTCGCCGCGGCAATTTGGTATGCTGAAGCAGCAGGCAGTCTCCGAGCTTCAGGCCATCGTGATCCGCACATGGCTCACGGACATGTCCCGAGGCGTCGCCGCCACAGTGTGCAAGGCTCTTGCCGGTCTGGGCTATGGTGCACATATCTCCAAAAAAGGATTTGCGCTTGCACCGCTGGACATCACTGAGGCATGGAACAACCTCCATCCGGATGAGCGGCCGCTGGATATCGTCTGGGGTTGAGTGCCGGGCCCCGCGTGTGCGGGGCCTTTTCCA
>DBFXIC010000078.1:0-3024 GCA_048455095.1 Anaeromassilibacillus sp. | reverse complement strand
TCACTTCTATATTGTTTATCTGTCGTCTAAAATATAGATAATAAATATATTTATAGTGGAAGAGTGAAATATGGGGTTATTTGAAAAGAGATTTTACAACCGTGAAAACAAGATTCGTCATAACTATTCAATAAACGATAGTCTTTATAAGTGGTTGCAGCAAAATTCTTTGGCTTATGATGCCACTATTTCTGATTTGTTTAACGTTTGTGTAGATCATTTAATTGAAAGTGAAAATATTGTTATATACGAAAGTCCCGCTGACGATTTCTTTACAACTCGTACTATTCCGGTTCGTGAAAGTAATGTTGCTGGGTTAGAAAATTTGAAAACCAAATATGGTGTTAGCATTTCCAAGCTGGCAAACATCGCCATTAAGAATGTTTTAGACGAATATGAAGCAGAAAAGAGGATGGGCTAAATAAGCCCGTCCTCTTCTTTTTTTAACCTTTTTTCAAAAACGCCTTGACAGCGTAACAATGTTTTGTTATACTAACGTCAATGAAACAAAACATTGTTACGTAAGAAGGTGAGCAACCCTTGGATTTGATCTCTAAAAAAGAACTCCTCGCTCAGACCGGCATCTCCTACGGCCAGCTTTACCGCTGGAAGCGCGCGCGCTTGATCCCCGAGGAATGGTTCATTAAGCAATCCGCCTATACCGGGCAGGAGACATTCTTCCCACGGGAAGAAATTCTGCGGCGCGTCCATGCAATTCTCGACGCGAAAGACCAATACTCCCTGGAGGAACTGGCGAACATCCTCTCCCCCGAATCCTCCGTCGGACTGTACCCCGCCTCCGTCCTCGAGAGCATGGAGGAAATCAGCGAAAACCTGCGCCCGGCCATCGCCGCGGCCTATCCCAAAGAATCCTACAGCCTCGCGGAAGTGACCCTGTTCGCGGCGCTCTCCGAAACCGCCTGGAACCAGGACCTGACGCAGGAACAGATCGAGGACCTGCTCCGCAAGGGGACCGCGGCCCTGCCCTCGCTGAAAACGATGGACTTGACCTGCACGGTGTTCCTCGTGGACGGCGTCCACCACCTCGCGTTCTCTAAAGGCGCGTTTCCCATCCAATTCGACGGCGACATTCAGGTGCTGGACGAACGCCCGCTGGGTGAGCTCTCCAACCAGCTGAAGCTCCGGTATTAACCACTGAACAAGATTAGGAGGAATCTGACATGCAAGATATGCGAATCGACGGCATCGGCAAAATTCCGGGCGGCAGCTTTGGGCGGCTGGTCATCGACGGCGTGGGGGAATGCACGGGTCCGCTGGACGCGGACACCCTCAAAATCGACGGCACATTCAAATGTGCGGGCGACGTCCGCGTGAAAGAGCTGGACTGCGACGGCAGCGCGCGCTTTGACCGGGATATTCACGCGGGCCGGCTGGTGGTGGACGGACTGCTCACGATGATGAACCGCTCCAAGTTGGAGGCGGACGAGGTCATCTGCGACGGCAGCATCAGCATGGACGGCCAGATTTGCGCCGACATTCTGCGCGCCGACGGGCTGATCCGCGCGCGGGAGATCGTGGGAGACCGCATCGTCATCAAGTCATACATCACGGGCCTTGCAAAGCTGTTCACAAAGGGCGGCTCCAAGATCGAGTTGATCGAAGCCACCTATGTGGAGCTGAGCGGCGTGACCGCACAGACGGTCAACGGCAGCCACATCGTCGTGGGGCCGAAGTGCCACATTGAGACGCTCGACTGCAACGGCACACTGTCCATCCATCCCAGCGCGACGGTGCAGCGGATCACCGGTGTATACACCATGCAGAATCTGTAAGGCCGCGCCCTTTCCAAATGGATGGAAAGATAAAAGGCCCATTTAAAATATGCAACCAAAAAGCAGCGTCCCCGGGCGGTTTTCACCGCCATCGGGAACGCTGCTTTTTTGTACGGTTATCACAGGGCCATTTTGCAACGCGCCCTGCCATTTTCAATTTTTTCAAACTGCCTGAGAGAACGCCGTAGGCGCGAAAGACACTGTGTGTCTGCCTTTAATGTCCCTTGACAGCATCGCGGATCGCCTTGAAAATCTGGATGCATACGGTCGGCAGAAACGCCAACAGCGCAATGATGCCGATGTTCGCCAGCGTCAGGGGCGCAACCAAGAACAGGTTCTCCAAGAAGGGCAGCAGCAGCACCGCCGCCAACAGCAACACGCCTGCGCCGAACGCCATCAGGGAATACTTGTTGCTGCCAAGGCCCAGGCTGAAAATGGATTTCCTGCCGCGGCAGTTGAAGCCGTGGAACAGGCGCGCCAGCGTCAGCGTGGCAAACGCCATGGTGGTGGCCAGCGCCGCGTTCTGCGTCGCGCCGTATCCAATATAGAACGCCGTCATGGTCACAATGCCGATCAGAAGGCCCTGCCCAAAAATTTTGCCCAGCAGGGAGCGGTTCAGGATGGGTTCCTTCGGGTCGCGCGGCTTGCGGTCCAAGAGGTCCTTGCGCGCGGGCTCCATGCCGATTGCAATCGCGGGCAAGCTGTCGGTGAGCAGGTTGATGAACAGCAGGTGCACCGGCGCAAACGGCATGGGCAGGCCCACGATGGAGGCGAACAGCACGCTTAAAATGGCCGCCATGTTGCCGGAGAGCAGGAACTGGATCGCGTTTTTGATATTCTCATACACATTGCGGCCATTGAGCACCGCCTTAACGATGGTGGCGAAGTTGTCATCCTCCAAAATCATGGAGGCCGCGTCCTTGCTGACTTCGGTTCCCGTGATGCCCATCGCTACGCCGATGTCCGCCTTTTTGAGCGCGGGCGCGTCGTTCACGCCGTCGCCCGTCATGGAGACGATGCGGCCCTTGCGCTGCCAAGCGTCCACAATGCGGATTTTGTTTTCCGGCGAAACGCGCGCATACACGGCGATTTTTGCGAGCTTTTCATCCAACTCTTCGTCCGTCATCGCGTCCAGCTCCACGCCCTCAAGCGCCATGTCGCCATCGTTAAAGATGCCGATCTTGCGCGCAATGGCCGTCGCGGTCACCTTGTGGTCGCCGGTGATCATCAC
>DBFXIC010000077.1:0-12793 GCA_048455095.1 Anaeromassilibacillus sp. | reverse complement strand
CCGAGGGCTGCACGCTGGCCGAGGGCCACGAGGGCGCGTGTGTGCTGCCGAAGGAAGGCGGCGAGTCCGACGCGCCTGCGGTATGCACAAAAACCGAGGGCTGCACGCTGGCCGAGGGCCATGAGGGCGAATGTGTGCTTCCGAAGGAGAACGGCGAGCCTGTTGTCACAATGCTCGATGGCGTGAACACGCCGGAGGAGCTGGAGACCGCGCTGGCGGCGGGCGGCACGGTAGTGCTGAGCGGCAATATCACCATTGACAATGCGAGCAAAAGCTTCACCATCCAGAATGCCGTAACGCTCGACCTCAATGGTTTTTCCATCACCCGCTCGGGCGACAGCAGCAGCAAACTGTTTGCCATTAAAAACAACGGCTCGCTGACGCTGAACGATTCAAAGGGGACAGGCACTGTGAACAGCACCTATCCTGTTCAGTTGTACAGCAACGCCACGTTCATCATGAACGGCGGCACCATCACCTCGAGCCACGGCGCCGCACTGGATATTTACACCAGCGCCGTCAACGTGAAGGTGGAGATCAACGGCGGCTCAGTCACGGTTGCGCAGGGCAATTCCGATAACGTGTTCGGCATCCGCGGCAAAGAGAATGTGAAAGTGGATATCAAGGGCGGCGACATCCTGGGTGCTGGGAGCAACCGTCTGGCTATGTATGTGAGCGGCGACAAGGACGGCGCCATTGAACTGAACATCAACGGCGGCTCTGTGCAGCATACGGGCCAGGCCATCCAGGCATACAGCGGCGCTGTCATCAATGTATCCGGTGATGCTGTTATCCGCTCTGAGACGAACACTGCCATCTCCACACAGAGCGGCTACGGCGTCGTGGAGCTGAATATGACGGGCGGAACCATCAGCACGGGCAGCAGCACTGGCTATGCTGTGTATGCCCGGGAGAAGAGCAGAGTAAACATCGGCGGCGGCAATGTCACGGGCGGTACGGCGGTGATGGTCTACGACAGCGCGAACGTGACGGTGACGGGCGGTACGCTGGAGGGCAAAAAAGCTGCCATCGGCAAAGGCAGCAGCGCCACCCCCGTTATCTCTGTGACGGGCGGCAAATTCTCGTCCGACGTGAAGGAGTTTGTGCCCGAGGGCAACACCACTGATACGGACAGCGAAGGCAACTTCATCGTTGTGGTGGACAAGGCGAAGGCTGTGGCCGAGGCTAATGGCGTAGGCTACACCACCGTGCAGGCGGCCATTGACGCTGTAGCGAACAGCGATGCCGCAGGCACCGTGAAGCTTTTGCAAAGCAAAGCTGAGAGCGTGGCCGTGCCCGCGGGCGCGAATGTGACGCTGGACATCCCGGCGGGAGTCACGCTTACGAACACGAACGGCGCACACACCATCACCAACAGCGGCACACTTGCCATCACAGGCGAGGGCACTGTGGACAACGTGACTCATGCTAAAGGAGCATTGGTGAACCTCTCAGGCGCACAGGCCGTCATCCGGGGCGGCATGCTCACACGCAGCTCCGAGGCCAGCACGAGCGCGTCGCAGAGCGGCGGCAACAGCTGGTATGTCATCGACAACCACGGCACATTGGAGATTGCGGGCGGCAAGGTGGTGAACGAGGGGCATTTCTCGTCCCTCATCCGCAACGTGGGTGACAGCGCCGCAGCGAAGGCCGTGCTGACCATCAGCGGCGGCGAGGTGGAGCAGATGGGCTTCATCGCCGTGAAGAACGACGACAACAGCATTCTAAATGTAACGGGCGGCGTCATCCGCTCGAACGAGCAGGCCGTGCAGAACTGGACACAGGCCAACATTTCCGGCGGCAGGCTGGAGGGGAATGTCATCACATGGGCCTACGGCGACCAGCCCAGCGAGACGAACATCGCTGGCAGCGCGGTGGTAGATGGCGACGTGGCGGCCGTTAACTATATGGACGCGGCGGCGCAGCCTGTGGTGAACATCACAGGAGGCACCGTGACGGGCAGCATCTACAAGGGCGAGCACAAGGGCTCGGGAGGCATCATCCATACTGCAGCGGACAGCACCGGCGCAGACATCAACGTGTCGGGCGGCGCCTTCAAAAAACCGGTGGACCCGGCCTTCTGTGCGGAGGGTTTTGCGCCAAACAAGGACCCCATCACAGGCGACTACACGGTACACACCCATGCGTTTGTAAAGACGGAGGCTGTGGCAGCGAGCTGCGCGGCTCCGGGCACAGAGGCATACTGGACGTGCAGTGTGTGTGGAAAACTGTTTAGCGATGAGGCTGGCGCGAATGAGATTGCTGCGCCGGTGATAGTACCCAAGACGGCCCACACGCTTGTAAAGACAGAGGCGGTGGCGCCCACCTGCACAAAGGAAGGCTCCGAGGCTTACTGGACCTGCAGCGGGTGCGGCAAGCTGTTCAGCGACGGGAATGGCGCGAACGAGATTGCTGCGCCGGTGGCGATGTCCAAGACAGCCCATACGCCGGTGGCGGCGTGGAGCTCCGACGGCTCGAATCACTGGCATGTGTGCAGTGTGTGCGGCGAGAAGCTCTCCCAGGGCACGCACACCTTTGGTGAGTGGCACACGACGCTGGCGCCCACAGCAACAAAGACGGGCGTGCAGGAGAAAAACTGTACGGTTTGCGGCTACGGTGTGTGCGCCACAGTGCCTGCCACAGGTACGTCCACACCGCAGACGGGCGACCCGTTCAATGTGTGGTTGTTTGTGGGATTGCTGTGCATCGGTACGACAGGGCTCGTGGTACTTACCGGTGTGCAATTGAAAAAGCATAGAGCAGGCAAGTAAGGCACACCATAAACCAACCGTGAAAAGGGGCGGCGGAATGATCCGCCGCCCCTTTACTTGAACGTATCGAGGAAACAAGATTGAAACAGACAAAATGGACGAAAAAGAGGTCGGAGGGTCTGCCGCGCTGGGCCATGGGCCTGCTCATGGGCCTGTGCATCGGGCTGATTGTGGTGGCGCTGGGCGGGCTTGTGATATATGTCCTGCTTACAGGCGGCGCACGCAAGGAGTTCGATGAACTGGCCCAGAGGGTGGAGAAAGAAACAGTCGGCCTGCCCGCAGGGCAGACGCCGAAGGCATATGCGGATTTGAAAGCCGAAAATCCGGATTTCGTGGGCTGGATAAAGATAGAGGGCACATCGGTGAACTATCCTGTTGTACAGACAAAGGCGGAACCACAGTATTATCTTCGCCGCAGCTTCGAGGGGAGCTATTCCATCGCGGGCACACCCTTTCTCGACGCACAGTGCGACATGGAAAAGGGGATAGGACTCATCATCTACGGCCACAACATGAACGACGGCAGTATGTTTGCGGACATCGCTGGCTATACGCAGGAAACTTATTGGCGCGAACACCCCATTATCCAGTGCGACAGCCTCACCCGGCAGCGGGAATACGAGGTCATGGCGGTGCTGCAATTCAAAGACTCGGAGCAGGCGGCGCAGGACTATTATTCCGTTCCCTGTGATGAAATGAACTTCACGGAATATATCAGTCGGCTGGCAGACGCAGCATTATATGATACCGGTATACAGGCAGTCTGGGGAGATCAAATTCTGGCGCTTTCCACCTGCAGCCGCCAGGACAGCGACTCCAGAATTCTCGTTATAGCGAGGAAAACAGGCTTATAACTTGAACAAACGGGAGGATGAGGAAAAAATGAAGAGGACGGGAGATTTATTTGAAGATTTATCTGCGGAGCTGGGCTGCATATACATATCTGATTTGAGACTGCCTCCTTACAGAGAAATAGCGTGTCAGAGCCTCATTTCCGGACAGTTCTCGGGATATCCGGTTTCCATGTGGCGGGATATGCTGAACTATCTTGATGTAGAGTCTTCGGCCGAGGTGGAAAATGAGGAGCAGGCAAAATCAACTCTGAGCTTTATATGACCAGACTCTTTATGAAAAACATTTGGAGCATAAGAAAACCCGCTCGGTATCTGTATACAGGGCGGGTTTTGATTATTGGCGGATAATATGAATCATTGCTTTCCTCTTTTAGTATCGCTTTGGCCGAATAGTGGTGTCAATTTTTTGATGTGTGTCTGATTACGATTACAGCCACGAGAAAGGTAGGGACATCGGAGACGTGAAAGGAATGGAGCAGCCCCTCAAGACCGGAAAAACAGGAAGAGGCACGGCGAATCCAGCGCCAAAGATAGCCTCTCGTCTCAGAGAAATGAGAACTGTGACAGACAGCTTTAAATGGCATAATCATGCTGTTTTTAGTGAGGTGTACAAATTGTAAAGACAGGTAAAAAGCCCGCGGAATCTGATATCAGAAGGCCTCGCAAGTTTTTTGTATATTGGTGGTCAAACAGTAGTCTGAACCGCTAAATCAGTTGGTGAAAATGGATGGATGATTGGGGATAAGTTAGGAATGAACGCACATTATGCTCCTCTGCACCCGGTGCGTTGCCTGGATGAGACGAACTGCAGCTCATTGAGAGGCGGAGCATTCTGTCAAGGCCCGAAAGTTCAAAGGGAGAAGGCTATGAATATCGCCAATGTGGTAAGGTCAATCTGTTCGTCGCGTTTGAATCACTGGCCTGCAAGAGCGTGGTAAAGCCGTCTGATGCCAGAACAGCCGTGGATCTTGCCCATTCCCTGCGTGAGTTGTAGAGAGACCATTATAACCACTGCGAAAAAATTGCACTGGTCATGCAAGGCCGAGCTATCGCTATTACGGGATATCCTGTATGGCTCTACAAAAAGCAATCACATTTTGATCTGGCGTATTGACGTCGATTCCAACACACGACATACTTGTGAAATCGTTTCTCTTCTCGAAAGAGGCGGAACTGAATTGCGAACGGACGTTTTCTTGAATCTCTGGAATACTTTCGCCCAGAAGATTTTGAGGAGAATAGCGTAAATTGAGCCATGAATTTTCACAAGCAGAACGAACGGCATGAAAATCAGAGTGTGCGCCGGCTTCTAGCCAGACAAGATTGGGGATTTTTCGGTAGAGAGGGGCGAAGCGTTCGCAATGCATTCCACAGTGATGCACTGCAAAGACCCCAAAATGTTCTGCAAGTTGGATATCGTACGGCATAAGGTATGTTTCATACAGATCTGCTGAAATCATATCTACAGTACAATTTGATGTCAGATAGGCTTGTGGGGCTGTTTTTCCAAGGATAGAGCTAACGCCGGTACTGATATGAGAAGTGTACTGACGAAGCCGGTCGGCAACCGCGATCAGAGTTTGTGTGCATACGGTGAGAAGATGGTGAGCAAGCCTCGGATTTTCATAGTAGTCAATAAAAAGTTCTTGCCCGCGCAGCGCAAAAGCAAGGTTTTGTACTCCACATAAGTCCAAATAGGACTCTACATGCCCAAACCGGCTGATAAGCGTTTTCATCTGTTTTTCGTACATGGCCCAGACAGTGCTGTGATCCAAATCTGGAACAGAAAGCGCCTCAATTTGGGCGTCCGTTAAATGGGCGCATTGGACCTCTGGAAGATTGTCGTCAGTAAAAAGAATGTCGCATCCGAGCAACTGTGCTTGAAGATATTCTCCGGCAAGAAGATCACTGTCAATCAAAGGACGCGGCTGAACCATGTATGATTCAGAAGGATAAATTTCCGGAAAGTTCTCGAAAAGAAAACGGCGCATCAGCATGTCGGCTTGAATACGATAATCCGGATTTAGGAAAAATTTTTTGTCAAATGAAACTCCAGTGCGTTTATGCCACCAAGCTGGATGAAACGTGATATCATAAATTGCCATAAGAACTCCTTTCAAGACCGAAAAAGGAAGAGCTTTTGCTACTGATAATATGGACGGTCGAAGCCATTGTCAAGAGTTTGGTTTCCGTTTCTCTCTCTTGTACAGAAACAATTTTCTTTTTTGTACGTTACATGCATACGCTATTAAAGAGAAAAATACTGAAATGCGAAAAAGATTGGTAAGACACCATGCGCTCGGATTTGGAGGATAATGGCAAGGGAAATAGTTGTGCTAATATATGGAGAAAAAGAAACAGTCTTTAGAAAACGTTATATATTTTTAATTCTGATTGTATTGTGAAGAATATAAAAAAAGAAAATTTTTTCTGTTAAATACATAAAAATATTGAAGAATAGTTGACTTTTATATGAATATTATACTATTCTAAAGATAGAATACGTTTTCTGTTAAGAAGACGAAGGGGTCGAGACAAAAATATGGAACATGTGACATTAAAACACGTAGCAAAGGTTTCAGGTTTTTCTGTGACGACAGTTTCCCGTGTATTGGGGGGCACAGACTATCCTATTAGTGCCGAAGCACGGGATGCCATCACCAAGGCGGCCAAGGATTTGGGATATATCCCGAATATGCTGGCCCGCGGTCTTAAAACCAGTGTCAGCAAAGAAGTTGCAGTGATCATGCCATCTATCACCAATCCATTTTACACTTCCATGACGATGGGGATCGAAGGGGAGCTCTCTGCCAAAGGATACAATATGTTGGTGTATTTGACCAGCGGCTCTGATGCTAAAGATTGTGAGATGATTGGAAGTCTGCGGGGGAAGATGATTGCAGGAGTGATTGTTGCAGCAGACTGTATCACCGAAGCTCTGGTTGACACTCTGCGGATGCTGAAAAAGAGCAACATCCCTTTTGTTGTGACGGATTATGATCCAAACCTAGCTGAACCTACTGTAGGTGTCTTTTTTGATTATCGTCGTGGAGGGCAGATGGCGGCGAGATATCTTTTGCAACAGGGGCATTGCTATATCGCTTTTGCAACGCGCACACTGGATAAACTGTCGCGGCGTAGCCGCAAGGATGGTTTTTGTGAGACGATGGCCGCTGCGGGGGCTTCTTTTACGGAAGAAGATGTGTTTGTATCCAGTGTAAAAGACGAATTCAAAGCGGGTGTGGAATTGGCACAGCAAGTGCTGCACACAGGAAAAATGTACACAGCGATATCGGCAAATAATGATGCGGTGGCGCTGGGGATACTTTCAGAACTTGCAAAATGTGGACTGAAAGTACCAGAGGACATTAGTGTGATTGGATTTGATGATTGTGTGTTTTCGCGAATGAGCATTCCCTTGCTAACAACTGTTCAGGTGCCGGCTGAAGAAATGGGCAAAATGGCTGCACAGTTTATGCTCAATGAGTTGGAAATCAAGAAAACACAGTACAGCATCTATTTGGAACCCAAGATTGTAGAACGGCAATCCGTTCGAAAAATAGAAACGAGAGGAGAAACAGTGGTATGAAGATTCATGTGGCAAAAACGGCTGAGGAGTTGGGTGCACAAGCTGCGCACACCATTGCGGAAAAATTGTGTGAGGCGATTGCGGAGAGCGGAGAAGCAAGGCTTGTACTGTCTACAGGCGGTTCTCAGTTTGAAACGTTGAAGGCGTTGCTTCAGGAAGATGTTCCTTGGGACAAGGTGACTGCTTTTCACTTGGATGAATACATTGATTTGCCTATCACCCATGCAGCTTCTTTTCGGAAATATCTCAAGGAGCGTTTTATAGACCATGTACATCTAAAAGAATTTGTATTCGTGGAAACAGAAGGAGACGTGGATGACAATATTCGTATGCTGACACGGCGTCTGCGTGAAAAAACGATAGATGTCGGTGTGATCGGAATTGGTGAGAATGCCCATATTGCTTTCAATGATCCTCCTGCGGATTTTGACACCAAACAGGCGTATATCATTGTAAATCTGGATTCCCGCTGCAAAAAACAGCAGGTGGGAGAGGGCTGGTTCAAAGACGAGGACGAGGTGCCCCGTCAGGCGGTATCTATGACGCCGTATCAAATCATGCAGTGTGCGCACATTATTTCGCCAGTGCCGCACAAGGTGAAAGCCGACGCGGTGAAAAAGGTGCTTTCCGCTAAAACGGTGGATCCGATGGTGCCGGGCTCGCTGCTGAAGACCCACCCGGATTTCCAGCTTTTCCTGGACGAGGAATCCGCCGCAAATTGCAGCGAGGAAATGCTCGCCGGAAACTGAGGGCCGAGAGGCGGAGGAAACCGTTTTGGAATGGAAGAGAATGGATGCCTACCAGACGCTTGTGGCACGGCTGCAGGAAAAATACCGGGCAAGGGACGGCGCGGTGTCGGCGCTTCTGGATGAGGGCGTGCCCGGGAAACTTTTGGCCCGTGCCCGCAAAATGCGGCGCCGGCTGGCGGACAATTTGTGCATGCCGGGGCCTGCTGTGGCAACAGACGCAAAAGTGACAGCACGGCTGCAGCAGGATGGTTACGCAATAGAAAACGTTATCATAACAGATGACACGGGATATGCCATCCCGGTCAACCTCTATTTGCCTGACGCTGAGCCGGGGCCGCACCCGGCGGTGGTGGTGTCGATGGGGCACTGGCCCCGGGGCAAGCAGTTGCCGGAAAACCAGATATTCTGCGCAAACCTTGCCCGCTGCGGCATCATCGCCGCTACATACGACCCCATCTGTCAGGGCGAGCGCTCTCCCTTCAGCCAGCAGGAATTTGAGCGATGCTTCGGCGCTGTGCCCGAGGATATCCAAGCGGTGGATCTTCACATGCAGGCGGGCAATCTGAGTTACTTGCTTGGGGAGAACTTGGGCGCGCTGTTCGTGCGCGACAGTATGCGGGTGGTGGATTATCTGTGCAGCCGTCCGGATGTAGATACAAAGCGCATTGGGGCCACGGGACAGTCCGGCGGCGGTACGCAGACCACATACCTGGCTGCATTGGACGACCGCATCTGCTGTTATTCCCCCATACAGTGCCTCACAAAGCAAGCGATGACGCTTGTGGAAAACGGCATTGGCGACTGCGAGCAAAGCATCGTAGGCATCAGCGCCGGGGAGGGCTTCGATTACGCGGACGTGCTGTGGGCGGCTTTCCCCAAACCCTGTATGCTGAGCGCAGCCAGCGAGGACTTTTTCCTGCTGGAGGGCGTGCGTCAGCTGGAGGGTGAGATGCGGCGCCTTTACAAGGCAGCCGGGAACGCTGCGTTTTTTTCAGTTCAGGTAGCACCCTGCGCGCACGTGATCAGCGCTCCAACAAGAATGTTCGGCTACGATTTTTTCTGCCGGCAGCTGCTGAATAAAGAGGGCCCCGCAAGCGAAGTAGATACGGCTGTTCTGAAAGACGAACAGCTGGCCTGCCTGCCGCATATCGGCTTTGGGCTCACAGCCATACAGGCGTGGAAGCCCGCGCTGGAGAAGCTTCAGGCCGGGCGGCCATCGGGCGAGGCGCTGCGCGCCAAGCTTGCAGAACTTTATGATGTTTCATCGGCTTCGTATACGGTACAGCCACTGTGGCGCGAGGATGCGTGGCAGACGTTTTTGCTGCGGGACGGCGGGCGGGAGGCGGCGTGCCGCAGCCTGTGCCGGGGCAGCCACACGCTCTGTGTGGCCATAACACATCCCGAGCAAAACGCGAACGGCCTGGAAGCGTCTGGCATGGATGTGCTGCGCATTCTTCCCTGGGGCATGCAGAGCGCTTTCGCCAAGACCCGGCCCGGATACGACGCGGAAACGGCGCTGTTTAATGCAGCGGCGGTATTGGGCGAAAAGCTTACGGCCTGCCGGCTGAGGCAGATCGCTGATGTTGTGCATTATCTGGATGAACAGAACGGCTATGAGCGAGTTGTGTTTGTTGGGCAGGGGCCTGGCGCCCTGCTGGCGCTGCTGGCGGCGGCGCTACTGCCAAAGGCAAGAGGCGCCGCGCTATTGGAGACACAGCTTTCGTTTGACGCGCTGTTCGAAGCAGATTATTATTTCGCCCCGGAAACGGCGTTTGAAACAGGCCTGCTGCGGTTGTGCGATTTGCCGGATCTGGCAAAGCTGGCCGGCAGGGTGTGTGCATTCACCCCCAAAACCCCGGCGGGCGGGTCGCTGGCCCCACATACGCCCACGCCTATTCCGGCGCGCTGGGAAAAGGACGCCCTGAGTGCGGCGGCCGAGTGGTTGGAGGATAAGTTATGCTGAAGTTTGCAGACTGCAATATAGCGGTGGGCCAACCCAACGCCATTTCGGGCTGGCGCATTTACGACAGCGCGCAGATCGCGTGCCAGGCGCAGCGCTGCGGCATCCAGAAAGGGCTTGCCTTCTGCAATGCGGCGCTGGATCTGCATCCTCTCGACGGGAATGCCGAGATGTGTCTGATTTGCCGACGGGAGCCTTTTTATCTGCCTGTGTGGATGGTGATGCCCAATCATACTGGCGAATTTTGGAACGTGGACGAGCTGGAGCGCCGCATGAGGTTGGCGGATGTACGTGCGGTACGCCTAGCGCCGAAATACAATGTGCTTGGCTATTCTTTGCGCGATTGGTGCAGCGGCGAACTGTTGGATATGCTGGAGCGTACCGGCACGCTGGCACTGATGGATGCCGATCAGTCCGATTGGGAGACAGTGCACGCCGTGTGCTGTGAGCACCCCGGCCTCAAGCTGGTGATCACCAATCTGTATTATCGCCATGCACGTTACATTTTTCCATTGCTGCGGCAGCATCCGCGGCTGTATCTGGAGACATCGGGGCTTAAATCGTTTTGCCTTTTGCAGACGCTCTGTGAAAAGGTAGGGGCGGAAAAGCTGTTGTTCGGTAGCAATTTGGGCACGTTTTCGCCGGGAAGCGCGGTTTGCCTTGTGAGTTATGCTTGTATTTCTGAGAACGAGAAAGAGGCAATTGCCGCACGTAATCTGGAAGCCCTGCTGGAGAGAAAGCTGGTGGATTGAAATGGAACACGGACAAACGCTGGCGCAGGCCGCGCGCAGCGGCGCGACGCTGACCGGAGAATTTGTGGTGGACTGCCACATGCACAACGCCCGAGTGGCCAAATTCTTCAGCCGGTTTGAGCATTATCGCGATCTCATTACCCAGATGAACAGGATCGGCGTCACCTGTGGGGTGGTGTCGAACCTCTGGACGACGGGCGAGCACTGGCAGGCCTATCCGGAAATGCTGGCCATGTGCGAGACCTATCCCGGCCGGTTTTGGGGTTATCTGGCCCCAGACCCGCATCGGGACGATCACCGCACAGAGATGGAAAAGTTTGCCGCTTGCCCTTGTTTTCGCGGTGTAAAGCTGCACCCAGTTGAGCATAAAATGGATTTTGAGTGCCCCGAGTACCAATATGTTTATGCATGGGCGGGCGAGCGCGGGTTTCCCGTGCTGTTGCACACATGGGGGCAAGAGGTGCTGCGCTTTCATAAGCTGGCGCAAAGCTTCCCGCGCACAATATTCATTTTGGGGCATTCCGGCGGGGAGGAAGACGCGGTGCGCAGCGCCATTGAGGTGGCGGCCCGCCACGAGAACGTTTATCTGGACACGGCCTGCAGCTATGTGTGGTACGGCGCGGTGGAGGCTATGGCGCGGGGCGCGGGCGCCTGCAAGGTGCTGTATGGCTCGGACGCCTATTGGAACTCTATGGAGGCCGCAGTGGGCCGCATTTTGTTGGCTGAGCTGACGGATGAAGAAAAAAGGCAGATTCTGGGCCTGAACGCAAAGAGGCTGTTTCACCCGGATCAGCCGCAGAGAGGGTGAGAATATGAGCCTGAAAATCGAGCATGCGCATTTGGTTTTGCCCTACCAGGTGCTGCAGGACGCTTGGCTAATCAGCCGGGAGGGAAAAATCACAGCATATGGGTGCGGCGTTTCGCCGCAGCAAACGTTTTCCACTGTGATCGACGCAAAAGGACAGTATCTCACGCCGGGCTTTGTAGACCTGCACGTCCACGGGGGCGCGGGGGCCGATTTCCGGGATGGGGAAGAGGCTGCCTTTGTTCGGGCCATGCAGGCCCACCTGGCCGGAGGCACCACCACAATGCTGGCCACGGTGTCCAGCACAACGCTGGAGGGCACGCTGGAGAGCCTTCGTATATACGAGGCCATGCGGCAAAGGGAGGCGCAGCTTCCGCCGTTGCCGAGGCTGGCCGGCGTCCATCTGGAAGGGCCCTATTTTTCGCAAAAGGAGCGGGGCGCGCAGGATGAGACGATCATCCGCCTGCCGGATGCGGCGGAATACGAGCGTATTCTGGAGCAGGCCCCCTGCTTGCGCCGCTGGTCCATCGCCTGTGAACTTCCCGGTGCGCTAGAGCTGGGCGAGCGTCTGCATAAGCGGGGCATTATGGCCAGCGTCGGCCATTCCGACGCCACCACCGCACAGGTGTACGAGGCTTTTGGACGCGGGTTTCACAGCGTAACGCATTTGTATTCCGGCTGTTCGGTGCTGCACCGCAACGGGCCGCACCGGGAGGGCGGTGTGGTGGAGGCCGCGTTTCTCATCGATGAAATGGATGTGGAGGTCATTGCAGACGGCGTGCATCTGCCGCCGGATTTTCTGCGGCTGATCTATAAGATCAAAGGCCCAGAGCACATTGCACTGATTACCGATTCCATCCGCGCCGGCGCGGCGGACGTGCCGGAGGGCACCGTTGTGTACGATGATAAGGAGGGACGCCGGCCCATTTGCATAAAGGGCGGCGTGGCCGTGATGCCGGACGGCAAAAACTTTGCAGGTAGCATCGCCACAACCTCGCGGCTGGTGCGCACGATGGTGCAGCGTGCCGGCGTTGAACTGACGGCTGCGGTGCGCATGGCGGCGCTTACACCCGCGCGTATGCTGGGTATGGACGCCGAGATTGGCAGCATCGCCGTCGGCAAGCGGGCGGATCTGCTGCTGCTGGATAGCGGCCTGCAGGTGCAAGGCGTGATACGGGATGGAAAGCAGGTTATCGATAACCGCTTAAACTAAACTGCAGAAAGGACGAAGAAACATGAAACTGAAAAATGTTTCCCACTATGCAATTTACGACCAAAAATTCGACAACTGGAAATCCGAGGTGCTGGATCGG
>DBFXIC010000076.1:0-10335 GCA_048455095.1 Anaeromassilibacillus sp. | reverse complement strand
CGGTAATTCCGCAGACAGCGGGAATTTCCCGCGCGTAAGGGGGTAACAGTATGTGTGGAATCGTGGGATATATCGGCGGCGATCCATCGGCGCCATTTCTTTTGCAGGGCTTGGAAAAGCTGGAATACCGCGGCTATGACTCCGCCGGGGTCGCCGTTTACGACGGCACGGCCCTCCGTGTGGTCAAGGCCAAAGGCCGCCTGCAGGTGCTCAAAGACCTGATTCACAACGGGGCGGACGTCCCGGGCACTGTGGGCATTGGCCATACTCGTTGGGCGACGCACGGCGCGCCTTCCGACGTGAATTCCCATCCGCAGGTGAGCGACTCGGGAAAATTCGCGGTGGTGCACAACGGCATTATCGAGAATTATCTCGCATTGAAACAACATTTGATCCGCCGCGGCGTCTCCTTTGTGTCCGAAACGGACACCGAGGTGGTGGCGCAGCTATTGGAGTATTATTATAAGGGCGACATCATGGATGCGGTCATCAAGGTACTGCAAAAGGTGGAAGGCTCCTATGCGCTCGGGATTATCTGTGCGGACGCGCCGGACCAACTGGTGGCGGTACGCAAGGACAGCCCGCTTATCATCGGCTTGGGCCAGGGGGAGAACTTCATCGCCTCTGACGTGCCGGCCATTCTCAGCAAGACGCGCGACATCTACCGCTTGAACGACAACGAGATCGCGGTAATCCGCCGCGAGGGCGTGCGCATTTATGACATGGATAAAGAGCTGATCCCCAAGGAACCGGTCCATGTGGACTGGGACGTCTCTGCAGCAGAAAAGGGCGGCTTTGAGCACTTTATGGCCAAAGAGATCATGGAGCAGCCAAAGGCGGTGCGCGACACGATTTCCCCGCGCATCAAAAATGGCCGCGTGGTGCTGGACGACATCACCCTAACCGCGGAGCAGCTCAAGAGTTTCCATAAAATCTTCATTGTGGCCTGCGGTTCTGCGTATCACGTGGGGATGGTGGCAAAATACGTACTGGAAAAGATGACGCGCATTCCTGTCGAGGTGGATGTGGCGTCGGAATTCCGCTACCGCGAGCCGATTATCGACGAGAACGTGCTCGTGCTGGTCATCAGCCAGTCTGGCGAGACGGCCGACACGCTGGCCGCCATGCGTGAGGCGAAGCGACTGGGCGCGCGCACGCTCTCCATCGTCAATGTGGTGGGCAGTTCCATCGCCAACGATTCCGACGATGTGATTTACACCTGGGCCGGCCCGGAGATCGCGGTGGCCACGACGAAGGCGTACAGCACGCAGTTGGCCGTGGTTTACCTGTTGGCGATCTATATGGCGGATCTTCTGGGCCGTCTTTCCCCGGAGGAATATGCAGGGTATCTTACAGAATTGCAGGCCTTGCCGGAGAAGATCGAGGAGATTCTCGGGAACAAAGAGAATATCCAGTATCTGGCATCCCAGCATTTTAATGCCAAAGATGTTTTCTTCATCGGGCGGAACATGGACTACGCCATGTCCCTGGAGGGTTCCCTAAAGCTGAAGGAAATTTCGTATATCCATTCTGATGCCTACGCGGCTGGAGAGCTCAAGCACGGCACCATCTCCCTGGTAGAGGATGGCACGCTGGTGATCGCACTGGCCACCCATCAGAAGCTCTTTGATAAGATGATGAGCAACGTCAAGGAGGTCAAGGCGCGCGGCGCGGTCGTGCTCGGCATGACGACGGAGAACAACACGCAGATTGAGCAGGTGACAGACCATGTGTTTTACATCCCGCAAACCTGTGACGTGATGCTGCCGTCGCTGACGGTGATCCCTCTGCAACTATTCGCCTACTATGTGGCCTCCATGAAGGGCTGCGACATCGACAAGCCGCGCAACCTGGCAAAATCGGTTACCGTGGAATAGCATTCAAAGACAAGGAAGGGAAAAGAAACCATGCTGAAAAATGAAGCGGTCTTGATCTTGGATTTCGGCGGGCAGTACAGCCAGCTCATCGCGCGCAGAGTGCGCGACTGCAATGTGTACTGCGAGATCAAATCTTATCGAACACCGGCGGATCAGATTGCCGGAGCAGGATACAAGGGGATCATCTTTTCCGGAGGTCCAAATTCTGTCTATGAAGAAGGCGCTCCAATGTGCGACAGCCAGGTCTTTGCGTTGGGAATTCCGGTTCTCGGCATCTGCTATGGTGCGCAGCTGATGGCGCATCTGCTGGGCGGCAAGGTTAAAAATTCCGAAGTGCGCGAATACGGCAAGACCCCGGTGCGCGTGCAGGCGGACAATGCCCTGTTCCGTGGGATGCCGGAGGAATCCGTCTGCTGGATGAGCCACACGGATTATATCGCGGAGCCGCCCGCTGGCTTTGCCGTCACGGCGGCAAGCGACGCATGCCCGGTGGCCGCGATGGCGGACGACGCCCGCCGCCTTTATGCGTTTCAGTTTCATCCTGAGGTGGAGCACACCGCATACGGGACGGAGATGCTGAAAAACTTCCTCTATGCCGTGTGCGGCTGCTCCGGCAGCTGGAAGATGGATTCCTTCGCGCGGGAGACCATCCGTCACATCCGTGAAAAGGTGGGGAAAAAGCGCGTTTTGTGCGCGCTGTCCGGCGGCGTGGATTCTTCGGTTGCGGCGGTGCTGGTGCACAAGGCGATCGGCAAAAACCTGACCTGTATCTTTGTTGATCACGGCATGTTGCGCAAGAACGAGGGCGACGAGGTGGAGCGCGTATTCCGCGAACAGTTCGACATGAACCTGATCCGCGTCAACGCGCAGGATCGTTTCCTTGCGAGGCTGGCCGGTGTGACGGAGCCGGAACAGAAGCGAAAGATTATCGGCGAGGAGTTCATCCGCGTGTTTGAGGAGGAATCCGGAAAGCTCGGCAGGATGGAGTTCCTCTGCCAGGGCACGATTTATCCCGACGTGGTGGAGAGCGGAGAAGGCGAGGCGGCCACGATTAAGAGCCACCACAATGTGGGCGGCCTGCCCGAGGACGTGGGCTTTGAAGGCATCATCGAGCCGCTGCGCGACCTCTTTAAGGATGAGGTTCGCCGAGTCGGAATCGAGCTGGGCATCCCGGCCAATCTGGTGTGGCGCCAGCCGTTCCCGGGCCCGGGCCTGGGAATCCGCATTTTGGGCGCAGTCACGCCGAAAAAGCTGGAGATTTTGAAGGATGCGGACGCGATTTTCCGCGAGGAAATCGCCCGCGCGGGTCTCGACCGTGGGATCAACCAGTATTTCGCGGTTTTGACCAACCTCAAGAGCGTCGGCGTGATGGGCGACGGACGCACCTACGACAACACGATCGCCCTGCGCGCGGTGACCACCACGGATTTCATGACCGCCGATTGGGCGCGCATCCCGTACGACGTGCTGGAGACCGTCAGCACGCGGATCATCAACGAGGTCAAAAACGTGAACCGCGTGGTGTACGACATTACAAGTAAGCCGCCCGCCACAATCGAATACGAGTGATATGAAAAATCCCCACAAGCGGCGCATTGGCGGCACTTGTGGGGATTTTTGGGCGGTATTCTGCATCCATAAGATGTTTACCCAAGGGACGAACCTTTTTGGGAGTATGTCATTTCCCATTCCTGAAAATCTTTCTCTGTCAATTCTTCTTTTGCTTTTTTCCAGGAAAGCAAAAGATCGCTCAAAGTCCTGTTATCGATGCCAACAGAGGCCTTTCCATCCATAAGTTCAATGCTGATCTTCCCATATCCTTTTTCTAATTCAAATAACATGAACAGGACGTCTTCGCAAGTATTAAGAGAGGCTTCGGCCAGCGCTTTGGGGCTGATATGCAGAGCGCTTGCCAACTTTTCCAGATTTTCAACTTTAGGGCTTCTAACGCCGGATTCATATTTTTGGATCAGACGAACGCTGATTCCGGTAGCGTCGGATAATGCCTGTTGCGTCATATTGCGAAAAGCTCTTGCGCCTTTTAACTTTTGTGCAGTGGTCATGTAAAAATCCTCCATAATGAAGTAAAGGTCATGATAAAAACAGGGTATGTATCAAGTTTTTCTCGCATCTCCGTTTTGCGGGACTAAATTATAATTTTATATTGACTTTTGCAGGTCTACAACCTTATAATAAACTTAGCGACCTGCAAAAGGAGGCGAAAAATGGAAGCTAAGAAGATGGGCCGTCCCACGGACAATCCAAAGGATATTACGATGAAAATCCGCTTTGATAAGGAGACGTTTGGAATGCTGGAAGAATGCAGCGAACAAATGAACCTTTCGCGGGCGGAGATTGTCCGGCGCGGCGTCCGAAAGATGCATGACGGCCTCAAAAAATAGAAGAAGCGGCGCTCTTCCCACTAAGAACGACACCGCTTCTCCATGCAGTCACCCGAAAGGACGAGCCGCATAAATATTATAGCACTGTGCGGCCCTGCCTGACAAGGTGTTGCGTGAGAACAATGCCGAAAGGACGGAAATTCTATGAAAAATATCTTGGAATTGTTTTATGACCAGCCCGCCGGTTGGGACACAGCCCATGGGCAGGATTCACCATTTGTAAAAACAGCGCGAGTCAAATATAAAAAGCTGGAAACACTGAACGCCAGTATGACGGACCAGCAAAAGGAATTGCTGGAAGCCTATTTTGCGGCGGACGCCGAAATACAGGATATGATCTATTTTGACAGATTTACCTATGCGTTTCACCTTGGAGCGCAGTTGATGGCCGAAATGCTTCGGGGAAAAGAGCAATTGCTTAAATAAGCGTCTCTCTGCGCTTCTAAACGAATGTAAGAACCCCCTTTTCGTCGATCCGTTCATGCATGTACCGGAACAGTGGAAAGACAAAATTTGAAAGAAGTTCCCACCGGAGGAAGCCTTGCAGGCGACGCAAAGGGTCTGCGTTGCCTGCGGGGCTTTTGCATGGCGGGGCTTTTGTGCATGGGCAGCGCGCGCCTGCTTTGTGCTGAAAAGCACATGCCGGTTTGTTGCAGGAAAGCGCCTGACTGCCGGGGCTGTTTCCAGAGCGTCTGATCCGATGGGGAACGATGCTGTGAGCAGGATGGCGGAAATGCAACCGCAGCGGCGCAAGCGTACGGCGGGGGATGTCTGTCGATTAAACGCAGGACTTTGTGGAAAAGACGATCGACGGTTAGATGCAAATGCGCGTATTTGGTGCGAATAGGGCCTTTTGGGGACTGCCTGTGAAGGCGGTTTAGGGAGTTTCGCACCAGTCGGTTGACAAAAATCAAAGTGAAATAAAAAGATTTTTGTGCAACAGTTCTTTGCTTTTACAGGATAGGATGATATAATAAAAATGAAATAAAGCGAAGAGGACAAAATGTACGGTGAAATTTTGTCGATATTTGCTGAAGAATCCCATACTCCGTAAGGGGACTGTAACGGCCATTGCTTGACGGCAATATTCGGGCAAATAAGAAGAATCCCATACTCCGTAAGGGGACTGTAACGTGCTTGAATTTACACCAAAGCACGACTTTTTGGAAGAATCCCATACTCCGTAAGGGGACTGTAACTTGCTTGACTGGAAAGGGGTAGCATGAAACGAAGAAGAATCCCATACTCCGTAAGGGGACTGTAACGACTTCACCCCTTTCAACGAGGTGATTAACGGGAGGAAGAATCCCATACTCCGTAAGGGGACTGTAACAATAACACCGCCGTATGTGTATCCGTTATTATAAAGAAGAATCCCATACCCCGTAAGGGGACTGTAGCCACCGTACCGCCGCTTGCCAGTTCCTTTTTTGTGTGTTACTGCACAAACGACCGCCCTCCCTTTTATGGGAAGGCGGTCGTTTGTTGTTTATTGCAATTTTGTATGGGTGTTCTGCCAAATGCTTTTCAAAAAATATTGGTCTTGTTTTGAATATAAAAAGGCTCCGCACCGGTTCTGAAGCACCCCGAAAAAGTGATTCAATATGGAATGCTGAATCACAAAAGGGTACTGTTCAGTCGCTCGGTGCGGAGCCTTTGTTCCGCGATTTTTTCATGGATTCCATGGATAGAAAACACGCTGTGTCAGGCGGTCATGCCGGTTAGCCGATGCGTCCCAATCAAAATCCGTCCACAGCGGCATGGACTATCTCTTCGAGTAGGGACACGACGGCTTGCGCTGAAAATTAGCAGCCTACTTCGGGGATGGCATACGGCCTGTGCGCTGTTCGGTCACCGTTTCCAACGGTATGGAGACGTTCTGATGCTCCCTGAGATTCATGTAATTTACATGTTGCGTGTCGCTGCGGATCTTACTTTTCAGGTAAAAAAAGTCCTGGATATGGGGAAGGTTGCGCAGGGTGGGCGCGCGTTCCTCTTCGCCCTTGATCTCCGCCAGCTCGCAGGCATACCGATCGTACAGCGCGATCAATTCCGCAATCCGGCCGCTGCCCGCCGGGGCCGGTACGCCGCAGGCGAATCCGGAGGCATACAGGGCGGCAGGATTGTATTCCCGCAGTGCGTCGATGGAAACGGAAACCCGCCCGTACCCGTACGGCTTGCCCATGCCGATGGTCTGGTAACAGCCCTCGTCCAGGCGCAGGCACCACAGCAGCAGGCCCAGCTCGTCCGGGTACAGGTTGCGGTACCGGATCACCCCGGAGAAGGTCGTGCCCTGCGGCATCGGGCGCATAGTAGAGGCTATGCGGGAGAATTTTTCCTCCGGCAGACGGGGCGCGCCGGGCGCTTTCATCCAGTACTGCTTGTAGCCTCGCAGACGGAAATTGGCCTGGTTATAGTCCAGCCCCTGTTCCACATAGCCCGGGAAGAAGCTGGGCTTCGGTTCCCCGAGGATGGTTGCAAAGGCCGCTCCGGGGACAACGCCCGATTTCGCAAACAGGCTTCCCACGCTGACGCGAGAGCGATAGCTGCCGTCCTGATCCGAATAGCCCAGGACGGCATTGGGATAATCCAGAAACAGCTTGCCGGCAAGCTTCTGATGCTGAAGGGGCAGGCCCTGGCTCAGCGTATAGCGGTAGGTGGCGCGCAGGTATTGCGATCTTCCGAAGCTGATCTTACCGCCCTGCTCCAGATAAAATACCGGCTTGGATTGGTGGTTGCCGGGCAGCTTCCAAAATGCGGCGTCCGCCTTTTTCGGGCGGGTGCCGGGCAGGGAATTTTTGCGCATCTCAAAGTCGGCCTGATAGGAGAGCTCGTCCTCCTTGGACAGGATGATGGGTGATGCGGCGAGATCCTCCCGCGGGAACAGATACAGATGGTTTTGCTTATTCATCCAGCCCGTGCCAAGCAGGACGCCCTCCTGCAAACCGTCCCCAGAGAGTTTGGACAGGCGGATCACTCGGTTGCCCTGCGCGGCATACCAGATTCTTGTTTCAAAGGCGTACCGGCTGCTCCATTCCTTCGCAATCTCCGCGTCGCGCCTGATGCGGAGCACATCGCCTTTTAAGGGCTGGATATAAAAGTCTGCGCCTTCGTGATGCAGATAGCCGCCCTTTACTCGGGTGGCTACGCTGTACGAGGTTCCGGAGGCGCTGCGTCTGGGCTGAATTCCCAATGCGGCCTTGTAGTCCTGGGAGAGATTGCCGCCCAATGAGGATCGCTTGCGCGCCAGCGCCCGGTAATACAGGCGGATGTTCTCAAAGTCCACGCCGGGCCGCATCAGGCCGAGGCCAAGAATCTGCATATTTTGGCGGATCAATCCCCGCAGGGTGGAGCCGGGAATCTGATACCGGCCATCCGGCCCTTGGAAGAAATCGGCTTTCCCTTCCTTCCCGCCGTCGGAGATGAACACTGGCGTCTCGGCGGTCAGGGTCACGGCGATCTCGCCGGTGAACAGCTTCGGATTCCATGTATCATGGCGCGGGAGCTCGGAGGAAGCCCTGTACCGGCGGATCACTTTATTGGAAAACGGAACAAAATTATAGGGGGCGCGCGCCCGCTTCTGGTCATCCATTCGGATTGCCTCCCTTCCAGTCCAACAGGCGCACGGCAGAGATAAATGCCTGTCCGTCTTTGTCAAAGTTCACGTATCGCCGCACGGTCAGCGACTTCCCAAAGGAGGGAATCACCGGCGTTGTTAGATCATCTAGCCTTGGATCGTCCGGCCCGTCGTCCTCCACAGCAGCAGCGGTAAGCCCTTCGCCGTCGTCAAAAAAGCGTATTTCGCCGGAGCGGTCGAAAAAACGGGCTTCCAATATCTCATCCAGCACGATGGGGGAGGGGGTGGGGCCAAGATACAGTTCGCTCTGCCGAATGATGAAGGCATAGGACTTGCAGGCGGCTCTTTCCAGCGCTTTTTCCAGCGTCAATTTTTCGATTTTCATTGCTGTACACCTCCTGATGCCAGGGTGTCGGCCCACCGTGCCAAAAGCCTGTGGGGGTCCTGGATGCTGGGTTGACCGCCGTCAAAATGAAGAGAGGCGGACCGGCCGCCGGGGGAGGTGATCTCCACCCGCAGGTTGGACAGCCGCCCCCGACCGACGGCATCGCCGCTGCCCAAATTGAATAATCCCAACCCGAGGTCACGCAGCGCATAGGCGATCAGCGCACAGCCGCGCTGCTCTTTTTCCGGTACAGTGATGGTAAACGCACATGGCCCGCTGACCGGCTTTTCAGAGAACAATCCGCCGCGGATCACGCCGCCCGTGAATCGATTGATGCGAATGCGGGTGATTTTCCGCGATTGTTCCCGCGTAAATACCGCGTCGGAAAACAGAATCTTTCCCGCGATTCCGTTATCCCCCTTTTCACTGGCACGGCCAAATAGATGATTCAGTTCATTTTTCTGAAGATGACAGTATGGAGCGATCCGGTTGATATGCGCGCGCATCGCGCCCTTGATGGAGGACCCGGGGATCACGGGACGGCGGTTTTCTTCCAGTTGTAGGCAGTTGATTCCGGATTCGCCTACACCCGTACCGGTTTGCGCCTTGACAAGAAGGCTGCTAAAAGTCCCCGTTATTCGGAAGACGACCCGCTTTTCGGAGAGATCGGCTAACGCGACTTCCGCTCCACCTGCCTCGCTGTCGTCATCCAACCAGGCGCGCCGGTCGCCAGGGAGGGTGAGGTCGTACAGCCGCTTTTTTACCCTGACGGATACGCGCCCGAAACCATTGCTCTTTTGAGCACCCAGGCGGATCAACCCGCTGTTCAGTGCAGATAGAAGTGTTTCTATCCCTTCCTGGGCTTTTTGGCAATCGAGCGTTCCAGTGTTCAGCTCCTTCAACAGCCCGTCGATCTTTTTCCACAGCTTTTTATAGGAATCGTCGCTGTTGTCCCATACGGAGAGCTGTTCCAGCAAGTCGTTTTGCGTGCGCTCAAAATCGTCAGCAAGGGTTTGTAATGCGGACAGGGATTTCTCTATAAAAGCTTTGGCGTCAGCGATTTCTCCCTGTACCTCGACAAGGATGATTTCCAGTTCTTCCCGCATTGTAGCGAAAGAAAGAATTTCTCGTGCGGACGCGTTCAGCGAGGACCTGACCTTTTCAAACAGTGGACGGAGATCGGTAGGCGCTTCATCCAATGCGGTCAGGCATTGGAGAAGCGCGTCCTTCTTTTCATGAAAATTGGCGGACTGTTCCATCAATTTGTCCAAGTCGTTTTCTATGTATGAGCACCCTTTTGGAGTCCCAGGGGTTTGCCTGCTGAGCGCTGCCAGGCAGGCGGTGATTTCCTGCCGTGTCTTTTTAAAATCGGTGCCGCCGCGCCAGACCAATTCGAACTGGAAACGGGAACCGGTTTCCAGATGGGCAACGTCAAATTTTCCGTTTTTACTCGCCGAACCTGTTTGACCGTCGATGCGCAGGCGGGGCCGAACGGCCTGCCGGGTGCCGGGGGCAAAGAGGCAGTCGGAGAGAATCAGAGAACCTTCCGCGTCCTGCGAACCAAACAGGGCCTCAGAGTCCCGCCAGCCGCGCAAAGCGCCGGCCAGAGAGGAGGCCTGTAGGATGGGGATATCGTCGTCGGCCCGATGCAGCACAGTTTGGAGGTCCCGTTCGACGCTGCCGGTCCGCAGAGGGGTTTCACATGTCCCATGCACCCAATACCGGACAGCATAGGTAAATGTCGCTTTCATTTTTTCTTCTCCCCCTTCCGGCTCAGATCCATCCAGTCGCACAGCAGTCGTAATCGTTCGACCGTATTGTCCGGAGGCAGATTCCCGGCGTGATCCAGAAGATTTTCCACGCCGAGTGTTTTACACAAGGGTGTGTTCAGGATTGTCTCAATCTTTTCCTTTATCTGTGCAAAGCGGTTTCCATGGTAAGCGCCCCGCCCATGCAGATTGTGTTCAAGGAATTGGCGCAGCTGGCTGTCGTCGCCCCCCTGCTGAATTGCCAATTCGCACTGTGCCTGAATGGAGCCAATCTGGCTCTTGGAGGGGCCGGCGGGAAGCTTCGTTTCCAGCAGCCAGCGGCATC
>DBFXIC010000075.1:0-3766 GCA_048455095.1 Anaeromassilibacillus sp. | reverse complement strand
CTAATAGAACCGTAAAGGGCCTCCGACCGAACGTTTCGATGCGCTGGCCGGAGGCCCCTTTTCCTAAGCGGCAATGACCCGCGGTGTGCGGGCCGTTGAGAATGGAGGTCTGGGATGGGCCGACAGACCCAGAGCGGCCTTTATTCCCAACGGCCCGATCTGACAATTAATGTAGTAAAGGTGTGTAGATTTTATGAAGATCGGATTCGTGGGACTTGGCGCGATGGGCAAGCCCATGGCCTGCAACCTGTTAAACGCTGGATATGAGGTATATGCCTTCGATGTGGTGGAAGCCGCCGTCAAGGAGATGGAGAGCAAAGGCGCCAGGGGCTGCGCCACAGCGGGCGAACTGGCAGGCAAGGCGGACGTTATCATCTGCTCTTTGCCCAATGCCAAGATTGTGGAGAATGTGATGTGCTCCGAAGGCGGCGTATTTGAAAACTGTAAAGCAGGAACCATCATCATCGATATGAGTTCCGTTGCGCCCAACAGTACGAAAGCGATGGCGAAAAAGGCTGCCGAGAAGGGGATCGGATATATCGATGCTCCGGTTTCCGGCGGCGTGTCCGGAGCGGCCGCAGGCACGCTTACCATTATGGTGGGAGCCGACGGCGCGACCTTTGAAAAAGTGAAGCCTGTTTTGGATGTTTTGGGCAAGAACATCTATCATGTGGGCGAGGTCGGCGGCGGCGACGCCATCAAGATGGTCAATAATCTTCTGCTTGGATGCAATATGGCCGCTTTAAGCGAGGCGCTGACTCTGGGCGTAAAATGCGGACTGTCCGTGGAGACAATGAAGGAAGTCATTTCCGTTTCTTCGGGACGCAGCTATGCGCTTGACGCCAAGCTGGAGAAATTCATCATGGCCGATCAGTTTACAGGCGGCTTTGCCGTGGATTTGCAGTATAAGGATTTGGGACTGGCGCTTGAGGCGTCGCGCGACGAGCGTGTGCCTCTGCCCATGGCCGCCGCTGCCGTCCAGGTCTATGAGATGGCCCGCGCTAAGGGGCAGGGCCGCGAGGATATGTCCTCTGTCGTCAAGGTCTGGGAGGATTTGACCGGCGCCAAAGTGCGCGGGAGCGGTAAATAAGCCCTGTACAGCCTATCAGGACGAAAGGAGTTTAAACAAATGAAGCCCTTTACTTACCACGCCCCCACTACAGTGGACGAGGCCGTGGCCATGCTGGAACAGTATCAGTCCAGCTGCGCCGTGGTTGCGGGCGGCACCGACGTGATCATTGAGTTAAACGAGCGCCATAAGACGCCCGCGCATGTGATCGCAATTGATAAATTGTCCGAGCTGCGCTACATAAAAGAGGAGGAGGGCCTTGTGAAAATCGGCGCCCTCACCACGTTCGACGATCTGGAAAACGACGCCTATGTGCAGGAACATCTGCCGGCTCTTTGGGAGACGGCCGTTCATGTCGGTTCACCGCAGATACGCAATCTCGGTACCGTCGGCGGCAACGTTGTCAATGCATCCGTAGCGGGCGACAGCCCCACCACCTTCCTCACCTATGGCGCGCAGGTGGTTCTTAAAAGCGCCGGGGGCGAGCGCGTCATGACGATTGAGGATTTCAACAAGGGTCCCGGCAACTGCGCTATCCGTCCTGACGAGCTGCTCACGGAGATCCGGTTTCCCGCGCTTTCCGGCGACGAGGCCGTAGGATATTTCAAGATTGGCAAGCGCAAGAGCCTGGCGATCGTTGTACTGGCTGTTGCCATCTATATAAAACGCACCCCTGACAACAAGGTGGAGGATTGCCGTGTGGTGCTGGGCGCGGTAAGCAAGCATCCCATGCGTTCCCCTGAGCTGGAAGCACTTTTGAAGGGCCGCGCGCTCACCAGGCAATCTCTGGACGATACGCTGCCCGCTTTTACAGACGCCGTCCAGGCGGCGATCCCAACACGGCCTTCCGTCGTCTATAAGCGCGAAGGCGTCCGCGGAGCGGCCCGCCGCTGCTTCGATCAGATCATCAGTCAGTTCGGTCTGGCGTGAGGGAGGAAAAGAACCAATATGGAACAGATCAAGATTCAATTCAACCTGAACGGTAATGACGTCTCTGTCACCGCCGACCCCAACAAGCGCCTGGTGGACTTTTTGCGTGAGGATATGGGCATGACCAGCGTCAAGGAGGGCTGCGGCGAGGGCGAATGCGGGGCCTGCACCATCATTTACAACGGCAAGGCCGTCACATCCTGCCTGATGCTGGCCGGACAGGCGGACGGTTCTACGATTGTGACACTGGAAGGCGTTTCAGAAAACGGCCAGCTCAACTATATCCAGCAGGCGTTTGTGGACGCGGGCGCCGTGCAGTGCGGCTACTGCACGCCCGGCATGGTCCTTTCGGCCAAGGCGCTGCTTGATAAAAAGCCCGACGCAACGGACGAGGAAATCCGCCGCGCCATGTCCGGCAACCTTTGCCGCTGCACCGGATACAGCAAGATCATCAAGGCCGTGGAGATGGCCCGCGATGCGAAGGGAGGCGTCAGAGAATGAAAAAAACAGAAGTCGCTGTAAAGGAAAAAAGCTCTGTGGATGTCTCCGTCGCCGGTCAGCACGACTGGTCCATCCTGGGCAAAAGCGTTGTCAAAAAGGACACCATGGAGAAGATTATGGGCAGCGCCAAGTTTGCGGCCGATATGGAGCTGCCGAACATGCTCTACGGCGGCGTTTTCCGCAGCACCATCTGCCATGGCGCTGTCAAGAACTTTGACCCGTCCGCCGCTCTGGAGATTCCAGGCGTGGTGTGTGTGCTGACAAGCAAGGACATCCCCGGCAAGAACAGGATTGGCATCATCCTCAAGGACGAGCCGATCCTTGTGGATGACAAAATCCGCCGGTATGGCGACGCCATCGCTGTGGTGGCCGCCGAAACGCCGGAGCTTGTCCGCGACGCCTTGGAGGCCATCAAGGTGGAGTATGAGGAATACGAGCCGATTCTCACCATGGAGCGCGCCGCCGAGGAGGACGCGCCCAAGGTGCACGGTGAAACAAACGTCCATCAGAAAAAGCATCTTGAGCACGGCGATGTGGACGAAGCCTTCAAACACTGCGATGTGATCATAGAAAACGATTATGAGACGCCCATGCTGTCCCATATGTTCATTGAGCCTGACGCCGGCGTCGCCAGCTTTGAAAACGGACAGATGATCGTTTACAGCTCCACGCAAAACCCGCATTATGACCGCGGAGAAATCGCCGGAATGCTGGCGTTTCCTCAAAACCGCGTGTCTTCCGTCCAGGTTACCACAGGCGGCGGTTTCGGCGGAAAGCTGGATATCTCCGTCCAGTGCCATGCGGCGCTGCTTTCCTATTATACCAAGCGCCCTGTTAAGATTGTCCGCGGACGCATGGAATCGACCATGGTTTCCTCCAAGCGGCACCCGTTCAAGATGCACTATAAAACCGGCGCGACCAAGGACGGCAAGGTGCTGGCTGTTCAGGCGACCTTGCTGGCCGATACGGGCGCTTACGCCTCCTATGGACCCGCCGTTATCACGCGCGCTGTCGTCCATGCCGCCGGCCCTTATGAGGTGCCGAACGTCCGCGTGGACGCGACCTTCTATTACACAAATAACCCCATGGCGGGCGCCTTCCGCGGGTTTGGCGTTCCCCAGGTGGCCGTAGCCCACGAAGGACAGATGAACGCGTTGGCCAAGGCGCTTAACATGGATCCTATTGAGCTGCGCATTATCAACGCGCACCGTCCGGGCAGCGTTACCTCCACCGGCCAGGTGCTTGATGAAAACGTCGGCTTTGTGC
>DBFXIC010000074.1:0-16673 GCA_048455095.1 Anaeromassilibacillus sp. | reverse complement strand
CGAGTTCCTCGACTCTGTTTACGCAGCCGAAGGCTGCGGCAGCATCGCCCAGGACGGAAGCCAGCGGCTTCCATCCTGACCGACGCTCTGATTCACTAAGTTCTACCGTGCAGGTGTCCAACTTACACTTGCAATTTGCGTTTTGTTTTTTGACAATAAAAAAGTGAATATTGCATTAAGTGCTTTTGTTCCATAAGGAGGTCAAAAGATAATAGGAAATCAGGTGGAAATCCTGAACGATTCAGTCACTGTAATTGACGAGCAGCATTTTATCTTCAATTGCGCAAGCGAGAAAGGAAGTACTTGTGTCTGAGTCATAAGTCGGGAGACATGCTTAATTTGTATCAGTAACGCTTCCAAGTAGGGGGATTGTAATGGGTTGGGGTGAATAGATTTTTTATGCTCCCCTAATTTATTATGGAAAAGAGTTGCTTATAGCAGCTCTTTTTTATTCTTGCGGCAGATTTTGTATGAACGTAACGAGTTCCTGAGCCATAAGCTGATGGCGGTGGATGGACGGATGCAGGCATGCACCGGCATCGGGGCCGATATTCATCATTTTATTGTATTTAAAAATAAAGATGTTTTTGTCTTTGGTATCGGCCCTCAGCCTGGATACAATGCTTTTGACAGTGTCGAATAAATAATAGTCCATACAGCCCAGCGCGCAGATGATGTTTGCCTTTGGTCCATTCAATTGCCGTATTGTGGAAACAAAGGCACGGTAGTTCTCCCTGAAATCTATTTCCGCCTGTTTTTTGTCCGGTCGGAAATAAATCTGACTGGCGTCGTTGGTGCCAAGATTCAGCACGATGTATCGGGCAGGATGGTTCGCAAAGTCAAAGGGCAGATATTCCACGGAGGGGCTTCCTCGTTTTTGCGCAAGCTTATCCTGAATGATGCGGTCGGTGTAAGGATACAGTTCATTCATACCGTACAAGTTGGGCATAGCAGACGATTTTGCAACACTGATGCCGCTGACAGAAACAAATCGAGGTTCCAATTCCAGTGCACGCGCTGCAATTGCACCGTGCGTCAGCCAGCCGTTTTCCTCCGAGGCTTCGAATTCATGGCTGACGTCGGATGCAGAATTGCCAAAACCGCATGTGATAGAATCTCCAATGAACTCAATTACCTCATGCGATTCTCTCTGAAAGATATTCAGGGTCCCTTCCGCCGTGAAAGCGGATATCCCCAGAGCCGTCCTGAAATTTTCCGTCAGCTTTACGATTTTGATGCGATGCGTTTCCGCCTTTTCGCTGAAAAACAGGACGATGTCCTCGCGGTCGTGTACACAGATGGTACGGGTCGGCACGTCCGCCCCGTCCAGAAAAATGGAAATCCAAGGCCAATCTTCGCGCGGGATGGGATCCTGGTCGGGAAAAGCGGCGCGCGGGGACGGCGAAGTGTCGGGAATGGCACAAAAGGAAGCGGCCAGCAGAGTCCCTGTAAAATCCACCTCAAAAGCGCCGCAGGTATAATTTGAATACAGGACGCCGTCCTGCTCGTCATAAAATGTGCGGCCATAGGCCTGCATACGGTCCATGATTTCCCAGATGGGCAGACGCTTCATAAATATAATCCTTTCTTGTGTTCTGTTCTTTCTAATATGATACCGGAACTTCGAACCTGTTTATCGGTCCAGATCACTTGTTGAAAGCGGGGCGATGGTATAAGTTTTTCCGCCGCGCCGAAGCGATACGCTGAGTGCGGAAGGATTGTAAACCAAGCTGCCTTCCGCACCGTATTCCAGCCTTCGGAAAGCTGTTACATAGTCGAAAATTTCGATGTTGGTGGCAAACCAAATGTCGGAGTCCTGCTTGTTCAGGGTGGAACACAGGCCTTCAATACAGCTCCAATTATCGTCATCCGCAAATTCGTAGGAATGTCCCCATACATAAAACAGTTTGGTATGCAGGGAAAAGTGTTCTCCACGGCAGAAACGTTCCGCCAACTGCATCAGTTGGGGATCGTTGTGGTGGCATGTTCCTTTCCAAGCGAGAAAGTCTGTGGGAAGTTCGAATTGGCGTGTGGTATCCATAGTGCGCGCATAATGGTAACCTGCAAGTTGCATCACGTTTTTTGTTTTTTCATCGTAGGCTCCGAACGGGTAGGCATAACCGCGAACCAGCTTCCCTGTAAGATGCTCCAGGGCGGCTTTGTCCTCGATGGTTTCGTAAAAATAGGCGGAGGAGCCAATATCCGTAGGGCTTGCGTGATTCAGCCCGTGGCCGGCTATTTCATGCCCGGCGTAGAGTGTCGGCACTTCATCCGGTTCTATCTTGCTGATATCCAGCTTTCCGTGCAGCCCGCCGATCCAGCAGGTCTGGCCCAGAAAACCGGCGTTCAGATTAAAAGTGCCGCGGATGCCGTAGCGGTTCATGATCTCTACCAGACGGCGGTCATGAATGGTTCCGTCATCATAACTCATGGTAAAGGCTTTGCTTTTTCCGTTGGGGAATATGATTTCGTCAAACAATGCTCTTTCTCGTTTCATGGCGCGCTCCCTGTCGTATGTTGTTTCAACATCATTATATCGCTTCTTCGCGGGAATCTCTTTTGCGGTTATACCTGAAATTTTTGATTTTGTAAGATTTTGTGCCCGCTTGTTCTTCGCGGCGGTAAACGCCATCTGTAAAGCAAAAGAAGCGTTCCTCACAGGACGATACAAAAATGGAAAGGAAAGGAACAATATTTGAGGTCTGCAGCAATTGAATTGAGATAAAATTGAAGCTGGTATGATTGGCGCAATGACACAAAAAGCAGTAAATAAGGAGAGAAAACCATGAGGGAACATTACTGTGCAATCGTCGGCTTGGGCGGTATGGGAAACTGGCATCGTGAGTTGATCAAGGGAGAAGGCAGTTGGAATGACCGCGCGTGCGGCCCGATTGAGCATTTGCACCTTGCAGGTAGCTTTGATATCCGCGGTGAACGACAGGCATACGCAAGAAGTGTCGGTTTACATACATATGGATGCCTGGAAGAACTGCTCTCGGACGAAAAAGTGGACATCGTCCTGTGCGCAACGCCGAATGACGTACACAAAGAAATCGTTTTGCGTGCGCTGGAAGCGGGGAAGAATGTTGTGTGCGAAAAGCCGGCGGCATTGAACAGCGCGCAGCTTCAGCAAATGATGGATAAGGCCGTACAGACCGGAAAATTTTTGACAGTACATCAAAACCGGCGTTGGGATGAGGACTTTCTGGCGGTAAAAAACCTGTATGATCACGGGTGGATGGGAACGCCTTTTCGGATAGAGAGCCGCGTGCATGGTTCGCGGGGGATACCGGGAGACTGGAGGCAGAAGCCGGAGCGGGGCGGCGGGATGGTGTTGGATTGGGGTGTACATCTGCTGGATCAGGCACTGATGATGGTGCCTGAAAAAGTGGTACGGGTGTATGCATCCTTTACAAATATTACAAACGAGCGGGTAGAAGACGGTTTCACCGTTGAACTGACTTTCGAAAACGGACTCGTTTTTGTCGCGGAAGTGGGAACCAACAATTTCATTGCTCTGCCGCGTTGGTATGTGTTGTGCCGGGACGGTACGGCGCTGATTCAAAACTGGAACGAGCAGGGAAAGATGGTGTATGTGACGGATCGGCAGCACAACGACGCCGTGCCGGTGCGTACTGCCGCGGGGTTGACAAAAACGATGGCCCCGCGTACAAAAGATACCTTTTCGGAACAGCCGCTGCCGCAGGTACAGGCAGATATTCGCGATTTTTATCGCAATGTGATGGCGGCGATAGAGCACAAAGCAGAGCCGGTTGTCAAACTGGAGCAGGTGAAACGCGTCATGCTCCTGATGGAAGCGGTATTCCGCTCTGCGCAGATGCATCAATCTGTTCCGTTTGAGGAAGGTTGAAACGCTTTTTATAAAACCAAGGAGGGCGAACGGCGATGAAACTTCAGCCGGCATTGATTTTCGGCCAGAACATGATCCTTCAGAGGGGGATTCCCATTCCGGTGTGGGGGCGCAGTGTCAGGGATGATACTGTTACGGTAGTGCTGAACGGGTATACGCTTCACACACAGGCCAAACGCGGGGAATGGCGCGTTACGTTTCAACCCATGGAAGCGGTAGAGGATACGTCAATGACGATCGCATCCGCCGCCACAGGGGAAAGAATCGAATTTGGAGGTGTTGCCATCGGTGAAGTGTGGATAGCAGGCGGACAGTCGAATATGGAATTTCTGCTTAAGTACGACGAGGGTGCGGATGAAATGCATAATATTCCGCAAGACCCGATGCTGCGCTACTTTCGTTACCCGCAGACAAGTTTTCTGGGGCAGCTGGAGCGGGACGCATTCCCGGATGACGGCTTCTGGCGGAAGTGGGACAGCGTGGAGAACAGGGATCATTTCAGCGCACCGGCGGCCTATATGGGGCACAGGTTGCGGGCGGTGCTTGGCGTCCCGGTGGGCTTTGTAGGATGCAACTGGGGAGGAACCCCGGCTGCTGCATGGACGGCGGCAGAAGAACTGGATGCGGTTCCGGCTCTGCAAGCTGTTTTAGACTGGCATAGCCGCGCCTGCGCGGAACTTGATTGGCCCAAATACGAGGCGGATGCACTGCATCCCGACAAGGATCCGCCGCCGGAGCAGCGGGAAATGTTGGACGCCCTGATGATGGGGGGAAGCCCGGAGCTGCTGCAAAAGCAGCGCCCGCCCAGGCCGCCGGAAGGGTTCAGCCCTTTTGAACCCGGGCCCAAGGCCGCGGTCCGCCCCACCGGTTTATACGAGAACATCCTGCGCCGTGTGGCTCCCTATGGGGTGCGGGGCGTCATCTGGTATCAGGGAGAGGATGACGATGCGCGCGGCTGGCATGCATTTTACGACGAATCCATGAAAGCGCTGATTCAAAGCTGGCGCAGGCTTTGGAAACGCGAACTTCCTTTTTTGCAGGTGGAATTGGCTCCCTTGCACGAAGGATTGGGAAAAGCGCTCAATTATGCAGTGATCCGCGAGAAACAGCGCGACGTGATGGATGCTTTGCCGGGTGTGCACAATGTATGCATCCTGGATGCAGGCGATGCGCGCAACATCCATGTGCGAAAAAAAAGGCCGGTGGGAGAACGTTTGGCATTGTTGGCAAGAAAATATGTGTATGGGGAAATGGAGCTTTTGGCCGACAGCCCCCGCCTGTGCAGTGTCGGACGGGCGGACAGTACGGTCTCCCTTAAATTTTTGTACAGCGGCAGCGGTCTTTTCTGGAAGAAAACTTCCTGCAGGCCCCTGTACGTTGAAGCGGACGGAAGCATGGTGGCCCCCGAAATCGATGTCTGTGAGGATACAGTGACACTGCACAGTGACATATTTTCCAAGGCAAAGCAAATCAAAGTGCGGTATTGCGAGGAAAATTACTGCGAGGCAGCGCTGTTCAACAGCGCCGGCCTGCCGGCTTTCCCTTTTTCAGTGTGCCTGAACCGATGAAATAAAAAGGGTGTTTGACCACTCTGCAAAAAAGAGCCCGTAATGGCGGCGTTTTCTTGCGTCAGCGCGCCATTACGGGCTTTTTTGGATGTGAAAATCTGTTATATCCGGACTCCGGGGATCTCCATGGTTCCGACGGGTTCTCCCGGGTTTGCAACGGGTGCTTCGATGATGAACATACAGCCTTTTGCTTCAAAGCGGATTCGTACGGTTTTGGAAAAACAGCTTTCTACCATACGGAGGCGAAAACAGAAAGTATCAGGGCTTTCCCATCCGCCCGAGGCATGCAGCCACTTCAGCCCGGCCGGGCCGTACCGTCCTTGGTTGACCGCGTCGTTGCCGCTTAAACCGATGCGGCAATTCAGCTTTGCGTCTTTCTGGGTCCAGTGGAGAAGAGCGGTATCAGCGTCTGAGAAAACCAGAGAAAAGTCACGGATCCCCCTGTTTTCCAGACCATACGCCATAAAAGTAGCGGCGGGAAGAAGGATCGCGCTGTTTTCAGCGAGCTGATAAGTTTTACCGGATACGGTGGAGGCCAGTGAAGAAACCGCAGTAAACAGAGGACGCGGGAGACAAAGGCTGCGCAGGCGGGTGGTAAGATGCGCACAGGCGTCCGGATTCGGGGGCAAAGGCTCGTCCGTTACATGCGGCAGCAATTGGGTCCATATCGTGTCCAATACCTTTTGATGCTGCAGTTTGCTCTGATCAGCGGTTTCGTTAATAGAGATGACCAAATCGGAAGTGGGAACGACAATAGCAAACTGTCCCATAGCGCCGTCGGCGCGGTAAGCACCATGCGGCTTGCACATCCAGCATTGCAGGCCATAGCCCATAAAATTGTCTGTGACGCCTGGATTTCCGGCTGCCTCTGAAGCGGTATCGATCTGTTTTGATGTGACTTCGCGGCACCATTCCCCGGACAGGACGCGTTCCCCATCCCAAAGGCCGCCGCGGGCATACAGCAGCATCAGGCGCAGGTTGTCCTCCGTAGTCGTAAAAAAGCCGCCGCCGCCATATTCAAGCCCGTCTCCAGTGTAAATAGTTTTGATGTGAGAGGCATCAATCCCAATTTTGTCGAACAGACGCGGCGTCAGATATGCAATAAGGCCCATGCCGGTCCGTTCACGCACAATAGCTCCCCCGACAGCAGTGCATACGCCGCTGTAAAAAAAGGAGGAGCCCGGAGGGTTGGTAACAGGAAGCGCAAAAAAACGGCGCAGCCAGTCGGCGTCTGCGATGCTGACCATCTGCTCCACACCGCTGCCGAAGGACATCAGGTTGCGAACCGTCATTGCCTGCAGATTTTCACTGATGACTTCCGGCATATATTGCGGGAAAATATCCACCAGCTTTTCTTCAAGCTCCAGTTTTCCCTCATCGTGCAGCAGGCCCAGTGCGGTGATGGTGTATGTTTTTGTCAAAGACTGGTCGCCGTGGACCAAGTTCGGAGCGTATGGCGCCCACCAGCCCTCGGCGCAGACCTTCCCATGCCGGGCGATCATGAGTCCGTGCATCTCGGTTCCGGTATCTTCCAAGGCGTCCAAAAGATTTTCCAGCGTTTTGCTTGCGATCCCGGCTTCTTCGGGGGTGCAGCGCGGCAGCATTCGGTCCATATGTAAAAATCCCTCACTTTCCGGTACGATTATAGCGCCGGGCCTGAAAAGGGGCATCAAAAAAAGTACGCATTTGTTTTGTTATTTGCGCAAAATATTTTTGCAGGCAGAAAAATGAAAATACTTGTTACAAAAGTTGATGCGGCGAAAACGGGTGTGAGGGTATCATTTACAGTGTTGAAGAAAAAAGAAAAGAGGGGTTTTAAGATGCTATTTTTTGGATTTGGGAGGCGCCATTTATGAATGTGGATAAAATATTGGACAGAAAATATCAGATGACCGACGCGGGGAAAATCGATACAATCCGTGAGTTGTATACAGTTTTCAGCCCAAATGTTAATTTGGAAGCACTGAAGAAGTCGGATTTTTTTCCGGCTTTGGAGCAGATGATGGAGCCGGTTTTAGACGTACCCGATGAACGTTCGCCCCAAGTCATGGCATATTGGGCCAAACGGGGAATGGTAAAGGAATTTCACGGTTATGATGAACCGACAGATTGGGATGATTATGAGGCAAAAACCGGCTACCGATGGAAAGCGGAGGAGCACCGGGTCATTCAAAACGAACATAGGATCTGGACATCTTTTGTGCCTGTTTCGGCGTTTGCCCCTGCGAACCGGCAGAAAAAATATCCGGTGGTGTTTGCACTGCATGGTGCCTGCAACAATATTTTTCTGGTGGAAGGATGGGGCTTTGTGCAGGAGGCGGCCCGGCGCGAATGGATCGTCATCATTCCGTCGCTGGAACTGGATGAATTTGTGCTTGATATTTTAGAACAGGCGAAAAAACTGTATCCTGTGGATACGGAACGTGTCTATGCCGCAGGTTTCTCTTATGGCGGATGGGCCTCCAACCGTTTGGGAAACCAGTATCCGGAAGTTTTTGCGGCCGTAGCTCCCTGTGGTACGGCCATGGACAACGGGTTTATCGAGGGATTTGACGACGATCGTGAACCGCTTCCTCCGTTTGATGGTGTGCCTCGTGCACTTGCCAAAAATATCTGTATGCCAATCATCAACGTGTATGGCGAGTGTGATGGGAACCGTTTCCCCATTTATGATTTCCGTGGCAAAGCCTTCGGCTTGTCCCATATGGAAAGGCCGGAGGACATTGTGGAGGGCATCAACTGCTGGGCTCGCGTAAATGATGCGGAAGAAATTCGTATAGAAGATGTTATGGCGCTCAAAGGGAAGAATGATATTTCACAGGCTGAAAGAGAGGTTGGGCTTCCGCTGCCGGAGGATTGCCGAAAAACCTATGTGGCAGACGGCGTGACATATCATCGCATGGACTTGAAGAGCCGGGACGGAGTGGTACGGGTAAGGCTCCTGGCAGAGATGAACATTCCTCATTGGCCTACTCCGGAGATGGTGCGTCAGATTTTTGAGTTTTTTGCGCATTTCAAACGCGATGGGAAAAGCGGCAAAAGCATTTATACGGATTAAGATAGGAATTACAGGATGAAATATATCGAAACAGACAAGAGATTTTATAAAAAATTGGTGAAGATAGCCTTGCCCATCGCCATGCAGAGCGTTATCACGACAGGTGTCAACCTCGTAGACACCATCATGCTGGGAACTTTAGGGGAAACGGCGTTGAGCGCTTCCTCTTTGGCGACGCAGTTCATCACGCTGTTTACTTTTTTATGTATGGGTATCAGTATGGGGGCGTCGGTGCTTACCTCACGGTACTGGGGGGCGCAGAATAAAGACTCCCTGCGCGAGACGATCACGGTCGCACTTCGTTTTACCGTGGTACTGGCGCTTGTGTTTACGGCGGTAAATATCTGTGTACCACGCCAGATCATGGAACTTTATACAAATGAATCACCGGTCATCGAGGGGGGAACCGTCTATCTGCAGTGGTCCACCATTACATATATTTTGATGGCTCTTTCGACTGTAACGACAAATATTCTGCGCAGCGCCGACCTTGCCATGATTCCGCTTGCGGCTTCTACCACCTCGTTCCTTGTAAATATAGGCGCAAATTATATCTTCATTTTTGGAAAACTCGGCGCTCCGGCAATGGGAATCGCGGGCGCGGCGCTCGGAACAGTGATTGCCCGTGTGGTGGAAGTGCTCATCATCTGTGGATACTTCTTTATCGTTGATAAACGTATTGGATACCGTGTCCGGGATATCTTTGGGGAATGCGGAGACCTTGCGGCGGAATTTCTGCGTGTCAGCGTTCCCGTTATGCTCAGTGATGGTTTACTCGGCGTGGGCGACAGTGTGCTTGCCATGATTATGGGGCGCATCGGCTCTCAATTTGTTGCGGCAAATGCCATTACTACGGTCGTACAGCGCGTCAGTACAATCTTCATCACGGGCATTGCATTTGCAGGATGCTTTATAATCGGGCAAACACTGGGTGAGCACCGGATGGATAAAGTGAAAAGACAAAGCAATACGATGCTTTTGCTTGGTTTGGGAATCGGCTGTGTTGCCGCTGTAGTGATACAGATGCTCAGTATTCCGGTAATCAATTCCTACAATATTACCAATGAGACGAAAGAGATAGCAGCACAGCTCATGAATGCGATCAGTTTTATCATCATTTTCCGCTCAACAAACTCGATTTTAACAAAAGGCGTTCTGCGCGGCGGCGGAGACACACGTTTTTTGCTGCTGGCCGATACATCCACCATGTGGTGTCTGGCGATCCCCTTGGGGTATGTTGCAGGCATCGTATTGGATATTGCGCCGTTTTGGATATACATTTGTTTGCATTCTGACCAGATCGTAAAGGCTGTATGGTCTATCATTCGGTTGAGGAGCGGCAAGTGGATCAAGAAAGTGAAAGGCGTGGAGCTGTGACGGCACCGTGCTCCGAAAAGCCGTGGCCTGCATATCGTCGGATATGCAGGCCACGGCCTTCTTCATAAGGAATCATTTCTGTACAAAACGGAATAGGAGAGCACCGTCTGTGCCGGTAACCTCAATGGTAAAGGCGCATGTGGAAAGATCTGCGTTTAGGATGGCGTTCTGTCCGGCGGCCTGCCATGCAAAGACCATGTGCGCGGTATCGCTTTGTACAGTGATGAACGCATCTGCGGAAAAAGCCTTATACCGGCTGCGCATTTGCAGAAGCTGGAGCTGCTGCGCTACAACAGCGCGTTTCAGCATTGCTTCGATTTGTCCGGACGAGAGATTGGTGCGGTTGATTTCTTTATGCCCGCCCGGTCCTGCGTGCTTTACCGCCTCGTAGTCGTTTTTGCCTGCAAAAAGGTCAAGATACCATATTTGTGGCTTGCCGGGCATAAACAACTGCAAAGCACGAGCGAGGAGCATTTTGCGGTCATCCTCACCAAGCGCACTGTAATAAGTAGCATTAATCTGATAGTATACGTTTTTCTGTCCGTGCAAATTTTTGATGTATCCGCCGCGTGCGACCACGGTATCGATCAGTTTCTGGATTTGTTCATCGGGCAACAGGCCTTTCAAATCCAGCAGGGGAATGCCGTCATGGCAGCCCAGCATGTTTACACAGTGTATCCCTTTGCAAAGCTGTTCGTTCGCCCACGCCGCCAGCAGCGTGCCGTCCCTCTCCTCCAAGGCGTGCAGAACAAGTCCTGGCAGGAAAAAGTCGTACACCATGTAGCCTTTTTGTGCTATTTTTTCGTAGGTCTTTTCCGCATATCCCGCGTGAATCTCCGGCAGGAGCGAGATGCTGTGGGGGCCAGCCAGCCCAGCCAGCCGGCTGAGCAGCTGCCAAGTGCCCGGCTCGTTGAGAAAATTGCGTTCTCCAACTGCTTTGGGAGCATAGGCAAAGGCGTCCAAACGCACGATTTTGGCGCCGTAGGCAGCCAGCTTTGCCAATACCTGTTCGTAGTATTCCCAGACGAGAGGAGACTGAATGTTCAGATCCATCTGGCCGAGATACCGACGCTTTTTTTCCAGACAGGCGGAAACTTGGGCACGGTATTCGTTCCAGCGCCCGAGTTCAAGTTCAGAGGGCTTGCTGCCAGCATCGATTGCGGCATTTGCCTGGGCGGCCAGAATCTTCGCCAACTCATATTGAATTCCGTATTCTTGCACAAGTTCCTGTTCGTCGATGTGTGAATAGATGACCTCCTGATAAAAAGTATTCCAGTAAGGCACTTCCTCGCCATCGGGCATGCGTACCATCAGGATCGGGAGTCCCGGTTTGCGGAAGAACATGCCGGAAATAAGCTCCGGGTTCGGCAGAATCCAGCCGTTTTCCGTCATTGTCCCGTGTCCCTTCCAGAATTCGTTCCAATCTATAAAGAAATCCTTATAACGGGAAGAACGGCCGTTTTTAAGGATATCTTGAAATTGAGGCGAAAGTACAGACGCGTGGTTCAGGATAAAGTCCAGCTTCAAATCAATGCCAAGCGCATCCAACGCCTCCAGATCCTCCTTCTGCGCCATCAGCTTGTTCAGCCCGTAATCAATTACCGAAAAGCCGCGATCCAAATCCGTGTTGAAAAGACTTGGAAGGATGTAGAAAGAAGTAAAAGCTCCTGCCAGCTCGGGTCTCTGCAGAAGATCCACAATGTCGTGAAGCGTGCCTCCTATGCTGTCCGGATAAGCGTTCAGCATAGGCCCGATATTGTTTGCGAAATTATCCATACTCCACCATCCCTATATGTTTTCTGCCATAAGGCTCCGGTACTGAGCGTATGAAAGGATGCTGCCGTTTTTGGAAATAATAAGTTTTGCACGCGCAGCCTGGGACTCCAACATTTTTTGTTCCAGTTCCAATACGACTGTGGTGAAAGCGCTGTCCGTTTTGCCGTCACGGTTACGCTGGCGCCGATGCTCCCTCGTTTCCTCCGGCGTGCTGTTGAGTAAAACCGGGACATCCACCCCCTGATATTTTTCGCTGTTGCCGTGGGTCCACTCGATGATCAGCACAGAGACTTGGGAAAAATCAACTTTTTCGTACCAGAGAGCTTCCGGCGTGCGCCCCATACGCTTGAGCCAGATGTGCGTATCGCCGCGTTTGAAGCGGGAAATGATGTCCGTCAGTTGATCGAAGTCCTGTTCCTCGGAACTGCCGAGATAGCCCGATAGGGCATCGCGTGCCGCCTGCTGGTAAACAGCCAGCCAGGGACGTTCGTTGGTTTGTTCAGCGCTGGCGTCCAGTTCTTTTTCCATGAGTTCCATCAATGCCGCACTCCGTTCGGCCGTATAGCAGTTGGCCGTCAACAGGCCGCGGATACCGCCGCAGCGGTAGACGCGCAGACGTTCTGCATCATTTTGGGCGGGGATACGCCGGGGATAGTTGTCGCCGGACAATACATAGCAGCCCACGCCGATCTGCTGCAGATAATGCGCCAGCAATGAAGCCGTTTCAGATTTGCCGACCCCAGAACCGCCGCATACGGCCGCCACGGCGCGTGGAGCGCCATTCTGCTCCATAGCGTTTTTCAGCAGAGGCAAAAGCCGGGGGAAAATGACGCGGGCCTTTTCGATATGCGCCGCGTTGATAACGATTTTGTCTCCCGGCATATCGCCGTGGGGGATGTCAGGCCCGATATCCGGCGCGGTCCAATTTTCTATGGCGTTCGTCAGCCTGTTTGATAGGGTATCTGTCATATGCTCTCTCCTTCCTGCTGCGCAAGCCTTTGGGAAGCACAGCGCTCCATGCTGTCATGATACCAGAAGGAGAGGTGGTTCGCCATTAGAAAACGGCTGTGTTTTTTCAATAATGTTCCACTTCCGCCAGCCCCTTACAAATTTGAAACGGACGGCATTTTTTCCAATAGAAGTCTTCGGAAGAGAGCGCTATTATAGAAGATAAGACAACACAAGGAAGAAGGAAGTGTATATTATGGATTATAATGCTTTTCTGGACCGTCAGTTTGTGATGACGGACAACAAACGGATCGACCGCGTGCGGGACCTTTATACGACGTTCAATCCAGAGGTGGATCTGGAGGCTCTTAAAGAGGGAGGATATCTGGAAGCCCTGGCCGAAATGATGGAGCCGGTGCTGATGGATTTGGATGATCATTCGCCTGAGGTGGTGGCGTATTGGGCAAAGCAGGGAATGGTGAAAGAATTTCATGGGGCTACAAGCCCTATGAGCTGGACAGAATATGAAACGTGCACAGGCTATCACTGGGAGCGGCCTGATTGTCCAACGCCGCAAAATGAGTTTAAACGGTGGAACTCGTTTGTGCCGGTAAGTGCGTTCGCCCCCAAAAACAAAGGACGTAAATATCCTGTGGTAGTGATGCTTCATGGAGGACAGAATCCTATCAGCATCATCGACGGATGGGGAATCCCGCAGGAGGCAGCCCGTCGCGAATGGATTGTGATTGCTCCGTCTGTGGAGCTGGACGATGTTCTGGATGAGATCCTGGCAGAAGCAAAACGCTTGTATCCGGTGGACGAAAGCCGAATCTATGCGGCAGGTTTTTCTTATGGCGGGTTTATGGCGAACTTTCTTGGCAACAAAAGACCGGATGTATATGCGGCCGTGGCACCGTGCGGCGCGCCGATTTCCAATGGGTTCGTAGACAAAGCCATCGGGCCGGAGCCACAGACGCCGTTTGACGGTGTACCGCGCTCGCTCGCAATGGGAACGTATATGCCGATTATAACTGTTTCCGGGAACCTAGATGGCCACCGTTTTCCGTTGTATGATGCGAAACTGCGCGGGACAGATGCGCCGGCAACGGATATTTTTCTGGATGGAATCAATAGTTGGGCAAGAGTGAACCGCGCGCCGGAGATCGCCTTATCCGACGTTATGGCGTTGAAAGAGAACGAGACTGTTTCTGCGGAAGAGAAGAATATCGGTCTGCCGCTTGCTCCAGATTGCCGCCGTACTGTGGTGGCGGACGGCGTTACAAACTATATCGGCGATTTGAAAAGCGGAGACGGTGTCGCCCGTGTGCGCATCATGTGTGAGATGAATATGCCGCATTGGCCGACTCCAGAAATGGCACGCCAGATTTTTGAGTTTTTCTCGCATTTCAGCCGTGATCCTGAAACAAAAGAAAGCATTTATACCGAGTAAAAAAATACCGCTGCATCCTCTGAGGATGCAGCGGTATTTTTTTACTGCGATATGGCAGGATGTGTCAGAAACGACTCAAAGCTCTAGCGCCCACCGGATTCCCGGTTCTATCCACTGGTTCCAAAATTCAAAATTATGCACGCCGGGAGCCTCATGATAGCTTACTGGAACGCTGGTTTCCATGAGAAAATCATGAAACGCCCGGTTGTTCTCGATTAGAAAATCTTCCGTGCCACAGGCCATGAACAGGCGCGGAACGGCTTTTCCGGCGGCCAGTAGATGTTTTACAAGCGTTTCCGGGTTATTGGCGCTGTCTTCCACATCTGCGGGGTCGCCGAAAGTGGACGTGTAGTAATCGTAATCGGCCATGGCGGGAACAGGCCCGGAGCTGCGCCTCATGGAGGCTACCTGGTGGATGATGAGAGCAGAGGAAAGCGCGATGGCGCATCCAAAGGTTTCCGGCCGTGACAGTGCTGTATGCAGCGCGCCGAAGCCTCCCATAGATTCGCCGCCCACGAACGTATTTTCAGGGCCGTCCGCCAAGCCGAAGTTTTGCTGCAGATAAGTGGGTAATTCTTCGCTTACATAGCGGCACCAAGCGGTCCCGGCGCCTTTGCCGTCAAGATAAAAGCTGATGCCTCCGTCCGGGCAGACGACTGCGAGGTTGTATTTCATTGCCAGCTCCCAGATGGGGCTGCAGGAAGGCCACTCTTTGTAGCCCGCCGTATACCCGTGAAGCAGGAAAAGTGTTTTGCAGGGACGCCCGTAATGCGGGTTCTGTGCTTTCATGTCGGGAGGAACGTCGTTGGGCCAGATCAGATGAAACGTGGTGGGGCGGGTAAGGCTTTGTGAACGGAAGGTGATATCCAGGTTTGCCATTGACAAACATCCTTTCTCAGTCCAGCAGATGCTGGCCTGTATAGAGTTCATAATATTTCCCCTTTTGAGCCATCAGTTCCTGGTGATTTCCAAATTCAAGTATCTGTCCGTTTTCGATTACCGCGATTTTGTCTGCATTGCGGACAGTGGAGAGCCGGTGTGCGATGATAAGTACGGTTTTGCCCTCCATCAAACGATTCAGCCCTTGCTCGATCAGCTGTTCTGTGCGGGTATCGATGGAAGAGGTCGCTTCATCGAGAATCAGTACAGGACGTTCGGCAAGCATTGCGCGGGCAATGTTCAGGAGCTGGCGCTGACCCTGGCTGAGGCCGTTGCCATCCGCAGTGAGCACTGTTTTAAAACCATCCGGAAGAGCGTGAATAAAATCATAGGCATTGGCGGTCCGCGCCGCTTCGACACATTCTTCATCGGTGGCGTTCAGACGTCCGTACCGGATGTTTTCCAGAATCGTACCTGTGAACAGATGCGTATCCTGAAGAACTACGGCCATACTATGGCGCAGATCACTTTTGCGGATATTTCGAATATCGATGCCGTCATAGGTGATGGCGCCGTGCTGAATGTCATAAAAGCGGCTCATAAGATTGGTGAGCGTAGTTTTGCCTGCGCCCGTAGAACCGACCAGCGCGATTTTTTGGCCCGGATAGGCCTCTAAAGTAATGCCGCGGATAACGGGTTTATCAGCAGTATAACGGAATTGCACTTCATGCAGGGTGATATGTCCGCGCAGTGGGATGGTCTCCTCTTCTTGGAGAGCCCATTGATAGTCTCCGTCCTCAAAGGTGAGGCGCACGCCGCCGTCATCGGGTTCAGGCTCGTTGTCCATTACATTGAAAATGCGCTCGGCGCCCGCCAGTGCGGACATCAGGCTCACCAGCTGATTGGTGATGTTGTTGATCGGAGCGCGAAGCTGCCGTGTGTATGTGAGATAAAGCCCCAAACTGCCAATCGTGAAATAGGAAGCGCCGGTTCCGGCGTCCCGTATAATGAAGAAGGCGCCGACAACAGTGGTGGCGGCATAACAAATACCCATCATTTGCCCGATGACCGGCATCAGCGACATGCCGAGAGAATTGGCCGAAATGGCCGTATCACGAAATTTTTCACTTCGCCTGTTGAATTCTTCCACAGCCCGGTCTTCATAATGAAATGCTTTTACAACACGGATTCCCTGAATGATCTCTTCCGCGTATTCGTTGACGAGCCCCAGCTCACGCTGCTGCAGACGAAATCGGGCCTTGCTTTTCAGGCTGAGTGTGCGGCTTGTAAATACGGCCAGTACCATGAACAGAAACGTGAGGCAGAATAAGTAAGCGTTCAGCCGTATCATCAAATACATGGTGCCGAAAAACGTAATGAGAGCAGAAAGAAAAGATGTGATTCCCTGCTCGATGGCAGCCTGCACATTGTCTGCATCATTTGTGAAACGGGACATCACTTCGCCATGACCATGAGCGTCGAAGAACGATATGGGAAGGTCCTGCAGGCGTTCAAACAGGTTTGCACGAAGACGGTTGGTGCACCGCTCGGAAAGGATCATCGAAAGAACGGATTGTCCATAGGAGGCAGCCAGTGTCAACAGATAGAGCACGGCCAGCCGGACCAGCGTATGAAGGAGCGGCGACCAGTCCGGCGCGGCGTTCCCGATGTTGGGAACGATGCAATCGTCGATGATCGGTTTGAGCAGATAAGAGGAAGTCAGACCTAAAATGGACTGAGAGATCG
>DBFXIC010000073.1:0-3878 GCA_048455095.1 Anaeromassilibacillus sp. | reverse complement strand
CAGCAACGGCGGCGTCGTGATCAACGAGCGGATGCAGACGGACCTTGAAGGGCTGTTTGCGGCGGGCGAAACGACCAGCGGCCTGTTTGGCGCCTTGCGCGCAGGCGACGGGCTGACGGAAATGCTTGCACACGGATACCGCGCCGGCCTGGAGGCCGCCGCCTTCTCGGCGGGAGCCGCGCGCCCCGGAAACCTGTCCGCACAGGCCGAAAAAATAGTCGCGGAGCTTGAGTCGGTCTTTGAGAGACCTGTCGAGGAAATGCGCGTGCCGATACTGGCGGCGCGGCTTCGGTCTCTGGCGGACAGCGGTCTGAATGTGGTGCGCGATGAACAAAAAATCCGCTGCGCGCTCGACGGCGTGCGGGAAATTCGCAGGGAACTCGGACAGGTTGGCATTGCGTCAAAATCGCGGCGCTGCAATTTGGATTACCTGGGCTGGCTCGAACTGAGAAACCTGTCTGTCCTGACGGAGGCCGCCCTGCTGGCCGCTGGCCAGCGCCGAGAAAGCAGAGGATCGCATATCCGTGCCGACTATCCTGGCGTGGACAATCACCATTATCTGTGCCGCCTGACCGCAAAGCTGGAGGACGGCCGCCTGACACAGGGGCGCATCCGGCCGAGAGCCGGTCGTCTGCCGCTGCCGGACCGGGATTACACTTCAGTCGCCGACTATCTGGCGGATATCCTGTGAGGAGGGTGAAGGATGAATGTACAGGTGACGCGATGGGACCCTGAAACAGACAGCCGTCCCCATTTGCAGCTTTATCAGGTCCCATTGCCGGCGGATGGCACCCATACGGTGATGGACGTTCTCGATTACATCTATGAAAAGCTCGACGGCACGCTTTCCTATTACCGGCACAGCGTCTGTAACCAGGGAATCTGCGGGCGGTGCGCGGTGCGTGTGAACGGCAAGGTGCGGCTGGCCTGTACCTGCCGGGTTTGGGAAGAATCGCTCGAATTTGGCCCGAAAAATGAAAACGTTGTGAAGGATTTGGTGGTCAGGTGAAGGACTTTACTGAGGAACTGATTCAGACGCTTGACAGCCGCCAACAGGAACTGGCGGATTTGAGCCGGGAAATTTGGGAATACGCCGAGCTTTCAGAGGAGGAACACCGCTCCAGCCGGCGATTGGCGGCATATCTGAAGGAAAACGGATTTGCAGTCGAGGAGGGTGTCTGCGGGCTGCCGACCGCGTTCTGTGCAAAGTGGGGCAGCGGAAATCCCGTAATTTCGTTTCTGGGGGAATACGACGCGCTGCCGGGCTTGAGCCAAAAGGCCCTGCCGGAGCAGGCGCCTGTAAGAGCCGGCGCGCCGGGCCACGCATGCGGCCACAATTTGTTAGGCAGTGGGATGGCTGGCAGCGCGGCGGCGGTCAGGGGGTTGCTGGAGCGATACCGTTTGCCGGGAACCGTGCAGTACTTCGGATGCCCGGCGGAGGAGATCATGCTTGGAAAAATCGTGATGGCAAAGCAGGGCGCCTTTGACAGCTCCGACGTCTGCCTGACATGGCATCCGATGGCCAGCAATACGGTGTCCGACTATTCCTATTCGGCGATGACCTCCATGAAATTTACATTTCTCGGGAAAACCGCCCATGCAGCCGCCGCGCCTGAACAGGGGCGAAGCGCCCTTGACGCGGTGGAGCTTATGAATGTTGGCGCAAACTATCTGCGCGAACACATCATCCCGCAAGCGCGGGTCCACTATGTGATTACGGACGGCGGCGGAAAACCGAATGTGGTGCCGGGGCGGGCGCAGTCCTGGTACTATGTGCGCGCGCCTTATAAGGAACAGGTGGAGGAGATCACAAAGCGCCTGATCGACGTATCAAACGGCGCGGCGTTGATGACCGGGACGACCGTTATGCACGAGGTTTTGAGCGGATGCAGCAACACCATATTGAACGGGCCGCTCAACCGCCTGCTTTATGAAAGCATGACGCGTGTCCCAGTTCCGGACTGGACGCAGGAGGAACTGGAATTCGCCAAAAAACTCCAGGATACGTTTCCCGATCAGGTGCGCAGAAACGCGCTGCTTGAATTTTCTGTTATGGAACTGGAGGGACAGATCCTTCATAGCGGCGTGACGCCGCTCAAGGCCGCGCCGGCCTTCCTTGCCGGCTCCACAGACGTTTCGGATGTGAGCGCGGCGGTCCCGACCGGGCAGGTCTTTACCTGCTGCATGCCAGTGGGAACGCCTGGACACACCTGGCAGGTCGCCGCCTGCGCGGGTATGTCGATCGGGCAGAAGGGGATGCTCTACGCGGCGAAAGTGATTGCCGACACGGCGATGCGCTTGTTTTGTATGCCGGAGCTTTTGGCGGAGATCAAAGCGGATTTTAAACAGACGGGCGGCAGAAACGGGGGATCGGAATGAAACTGGCGGTCATTGGGGGCGCGGGGCTTCTGGGAAGCACGGCGGCGTTCTGTGCGGGCGGAATGGACGTGCTGGAGGAGATCCGGCTGCTGGATATCCGGGAAAACATGACGATGAGCCATGTGATGGACATGGATCAGGCGCTTTCGTCATGCTCACGCACAAAAGTAACAAAGGGGGATTACAAGCGGCTTGAGGATTGCGAACTCATCCTGATCACCGCCAGCGTTCCCGAAACTGGAACCGGCACGCGCGACAGCTACCTGCAGGCAAACCGGGATATCGTGACGGAGATTTGCTCCAAGCTGCGCGGGCTGAATCAAAACCATGTGATTATCAACGCGGTCAATCCTGTGGATGTGATCAATGTTGTGATCCAAGACTGCACCGGCCTGGGTCGGCGCCAGATTATCGGCTTTTCAGCGAACGATACGCTGCGGCTGAAATGGGCCGTTGCAAAGGTATTGAATATCGGGGCGGACAGGGTGGACGCCATCTGCTTGGGTGAACATGGGGAAAAAACAGTCCCGCTTTTCAGCCGTATTTTTATCGATCAAAAACATGTGCGGCTGGATGCACGGCAGAAGGAGGCTGTGCTTTTGGAAACGCGCTCCTGGTTTTCCCGCTATCAGGCGCTGCAAAGCGGGCGAACCAGCGGGTGGACTTCCGGCGTACAACTGGCGCGTATCATAGCAGCAATTGCGTCCGACAGCGGACAGGTGCTGCCGTGTTCCGTCATACTGGATGGTGAATATGGATACCGGGCGGTCAGTGTCGGTGTACCGGCGCGTCTTGGGGCGCGGGGGATCACGGAGATTATGGAGCTTGCGCTTTCCGGTGAGGAACAAGGGCAGCTCGACGGGGCGGTGAAGAAAATCCATTCTTTGCTGCAATCCATCAGGAATTGAATTTAACAATCAAAGGAGGGCCGATATGATCCGGCTGAAATTTTACGGCCTGGGCGGTCAGGGAGTTGTGACCGCAGCAAAGGTACTGTCGGCGGCGGTATCAATCTATGAGGGTAAATATGCCGTTACCATCCCCGCCTATGGCCATGAACGGCGCGGCGCGCCGGTGTATACCGACGTGGTGGTGGATAATGAACCGATTCTGCTCAACTGTTTTGTGTATGAGCCCGATATCGTGCTTGTAATGGACCCGTCTGTAAGGGAAAAAAATATTGACGTCGGCAAGGGTAAACACGACGGTACGGTTCTGGTGCTCAATACAAAATCGGAACGGGAAGCGTCGGAATATATGGAGCAATACGGCTTCCAAAAGGCGTATTATACCGATGCGGTTGATGTGGCGCTGAAATGGATTAGGCGTCCGATTCCAAATGGAGCAATGCTTGGCGCGTTAAGCAAAACAGGACTTGTATCCATTGAATCAGTGATGGCGGCGCTGAAAGAAACGTTTGGAGAAAAGGCGGGGGATAAGAATGCAAACGCTGCAAGAGAAGCCTATGAACGGACTTGCGAGATGTGATATTTTAGGGC
>DBFXIC010000072.1:0-14132 GCA_048455095.1 Anaeromassilibacillus sp. | reverse complement strand
CCAGTGCAATCTCCACCCTGACGTTTTTTTCTCCCATGCATTCTCCCACTTTGCGGGAAAGATCAAATATGCAGATGCCGGAAAGGCCGTGTTCTGTGAACTGGACCTCTCCCTTTGATTGCTGTATCTCCCGGCCATTGCATAAGAGGGCAACAGCCGCCATGCTGCGCATCCCCTTTAAGGGTTTGGCGCGCCGTGGTTCCGTGCGCACCTGCACCAGTGCCGGCCGCAAAGCAGTCACGCGATGTCCCAGTCCGCGTAGAAGCGCATAGCCGCTTCCGTTGGCGCCGAGCTGCGGATAGGCCAGCCCGCCTGTCGCAAAGATCACCCTACTCGCGCGAAAACGCTCCTGTTCCGCCTGCAACAGGAAACCGTCCCGTTCTTTTTGGATGGCGGTCACGGGTGTTTCGCAACGGACCTGTATCCCATATCTCTCCATCTGGAGCCGAAGCTGCTCCAACACGGAGGCCGCCTGGAGGGAATACGGATAGATGCGGCCCTCGTCCAGTTCCCGGCTAAGCAGCCCCATTCCGGCAAAGCGATCGACCACCTTCTCTGGGGGATACCTCTGTAAAACGGCGGCGGCACGCTCCACATCCCCATGGTAATGCACCGGTGCCACATAGCGATTGCTCAGATTACAGCGCCCGTTTCCCGTCGCCAGCAGTTTTTTGCCAACGCGTGCGTTGCCCTCAAGGACAAGCACACGGAGGCCGCCGTTCCCCGCCTCTGCGGCGGAAACGGCGGCCATCAGCCCGGCGGCGCCCCCGCCGAGCACCGCAATATCACATGTTTCCACATTTTGTCCCCCCTGTATCACGGAAGAATCGCCCCCAACAGGCCATAAGAAAGGATGACCATAATCACATCCGCTGTCAAGGTTCCCAAAACAATGGACGTCATCGCATATTTAAAGCGCATATTGAGCAGAGCCGCTACCAAGGCACCCGTCCATGCCCCTGTACCGGGCAGTGGAATGGCGACAAACAAAAACAATCCCAATGTCTTGTACTTCTCGATCGATTTGCTCTTTTCCTCCGCTTTGGCCTCAAGCCGGTGCACCAGCTTGACAAATCGCGTATTTTTCATCCATTCCAAAATTTGACGGATAAACAGCAGTATAAACGGGATGGGCAAAATCGTTCCTACAAAGCAAATCACCATCGCCCGCATCCAGTCCACATTCAAAAGGCTGGCTGCCAGAATACCTCCGCGCAGTTCCAAAATCGGCATCATGGAGACAATAAAAATAATCAATTCCCGGGATGCAGAGCTGCTGAATGTTTGTACAATTGCTTCAACTATGGAATCCATTTTGTTCCTCCAATTTCTTTCCATATGCTTGTCCGCCAGGGTATCATTTCAGGGCGGACTGATTGCGCAAATTTATCTTAGTATAAACCAGATACGGCAATTCTGGCAACCATTTTAGCCCGTTTTAACAGAAATATCACAATTTAACCGCAGTAAAAAGGACGGGGCAGCAAATTGCTGTCCCGTCCTATCAATTTTTTTATAACAACCCTGAACGTATGTAGACGATGAAATACCGAAAAGATTAGTCTGCAAAATATCTCTTCAGCAGGCCGTTAAAGCCGGCGCCATGACGAGCCTCGTCTTTCGCCATCTCATGAACAGTGTCATGGATCGCGTCATAGCCCAGTTCCTTGGCACGCTTTGCAATCTGCAGTTTACCCTCACAGGCGCCCGCCTCAGCCTCAGCGCGCATCTGGACATTCTTCTTTGTGCTGTTGGTGACGACCTCACCCAGCAGCTCCGCAAACTTCGCTGCATGCTCGGCCTCTTCAAAGGCATATCTCTTGAACGCCTCGGCAACTTCCGGATAGCCCTCACGCTCCGCCTGACGGCTCATCGCAAGGTACATGCCAACTTCGGTGCATTCGCCGTTAAAATTCATGACAAGACCTTCGTAGACTTCTTTATCAACGCCCTGTGCAACGCCGACTTCATGCTCGCAGGCAAAAGAAGCGCCTTCTACCTTCTCAATGAACTTCTCTCTCGGGGCTTTGCACTGGGGGCAGAATTCCGGAGCCTGTTCGCCTTCATAAACATAACCACATACAGAACATACAAATTTTTTCATCGATATTTTCCTCCATACAAAATAAAATAATTATTAGGAAAGACTCTCTTGTCTTTTCAAGCAATCTGGGCAGGTACCACGGAAAAGGACCTCACAGTTTTCAATCTGCAAGCCGTTTTCCTTTGCAACCTGTTTGCTGATACGCGGACCGATAAACTCGCCGGGAATGTCCAGTACTGCGCCGCACTTTGTGCAGATAAAATGCGTATGCGGTCTTGTATCTCCGTCAAAGCGCTCCTGACCATTTACAACACCGACGCTGATGATGATTCCATCACTTTTAAACTGCGCAATGTTGCGGTAAACCGTGCCAAGACTCAAATCGGGATATTGTGGCTTCAACTGCTGATAAACCCATTCCGCCGTGGGGTGTACTTTTGTGCTTCGAATGGTGGAAAGGATTGCTTCACGCTTGCGGCTGAAGTTTTGTCGCTTTTCCATTGATGCATCTGCACCTTCTTTCTCAATCAAAGTGTGGTGTATCAATAATTAGTAATAGTTCCTGTTTCTGTTTAAAATCATATCATAAGAATTCCCATTTGTAAAGGGGGATTTTTAAAAAATTTCAAGATTTTTCCTTGGGAATCTTTATAAACAGGAATGGTCTATGTATTTACAGAAAGATCTGATACACAAAACAGCAGGCAGAACTCTTCCGCCTGCTGTCCTGGTATTATTTCTCCTTTTTTGGCAGGGAAAAAACATCCAAAAATTGCTTTGCCAAAACACCGTATTCGTGATGCTCTAAAATATATGCTTTACCGCGCGCGCCCATCTTCTGCAATTCATCTGCGGGCGTCTCCGCAAGTTGAACCGCTGCACGCGCAATCGCCATACTGTCCTCTGGCTCGATGGAGACGCCGCATCCCGCATCGGCAACCATGTCGTTTCCCGCATCGATGGCAAAGATGACCGGCTTTCCCGCCATCATGTAGTCCATCAGCTTGTTGGGGCTTACGCCGAAGCGGAACAGCGGCTGCCGCTGCAGGCCCACATAGAGCGCATCAAACTGTGCCAAGAGCTCTGGAACCGCGTCACGCTTGACCGCGGGGAGAAGCTCCACGTTCTCCTCCAGCTGCATATCCCTGACCTTCTGTACCAGGCGGTCACGCTCCGGCCCCTGTCCCACGAGAATCAATTTGATTTTCTTCCCACGCAGGGCCGCCCCAGCCTCCACCAGGCTGTCCAGGCCGTTGGCGATACCGTGCGCACCGGTATAGCCGATCAGGAACCAGCCGTCGCGGTGGTACTGCCCGAGCTTCTCTGCATACACCGGCGGATCATGCGGTTCCTTTTCCCAGTCCTCTTTGACGATGCCATTCGGCACATAGATGAATTTCCCCTCCGCCAGGCCATGCTCCTTCATATGTCCTTCGGCGCACGGCAGCAGGGACACCACATAGTCGCTGTGCTTGTAGCAGTAATTCTCCGCCATCTGCATCAGGACGATATACGGGTGACGGGGACTCATGCCGCCGAGCTCGATGGGGCTGAGCGGCCAGAGGTCGTGCACCTCATAGATCAACAGCGCGCCGGACTCCTTCGCAATCGTCCTTGCGGGATAGATATCCAGCGGGTAGGTGGAGGAGGCGATCACCGCGTCCGGCTTTCCCTGCGCTGTGATCTGTGCGCGGTATTTTTTCAGTCCATGCAAAAAGGAGAGCATATTTTTGATGCGGCCCAGGCCATTCCCCTGGTAGGAGGGCCCTTCGATCCAAAAATACCGGACGCCGCCGTGCATCTCCTCCATGGTCTTTTGCCCACGCATGTCGGGGTTTTTCGTGCGCAGATGGGAATACGAGCTTGCCACGATGGTGACATTGTGACCGGCCTCTGCCCAGCGCTTCGCCATGAAATATGGCCGGTATTCCATGCCGTGCTGGTCGGAGCCGGCGTAATGATTGATATAGACGATATTCAACGAGCTCACTCCATGTCTTTTTTCAGTGCCTCTGCAATTTTCTGGCTGGCCTTGCCGTCGCCAAACGGCAGCTTGCCGCGCGCGGCCGGGTCCGGCGTTGTGTGGAGCGCCTTTTGCAGAATATCCTCCGTTGTGAGGTCTGCCAGCACATTCCAGCCGCCGTCCAGCGTCTCGACCCATTCGGTCTCCCTACGCAACGTGATGCACGGCACTTCCATGAACCACGCTTCTTTTTGGAGCCCGCCCGAATCCGTGAGCACCTGACAGGCATTCGAGGTCAGAAGGAGCATCTCCAGATAGCCGACCGGATCGATCAGCCTGATGTTGCTAAAGCCCTCTTCGCGGATCGCCTGCTCCGCCAGCTTGCGGGTGCGCGGGTGAATCGGCACCACCACCTGCTGAGGAAGCTGCTCAAAGGCGCGGAAAATACGCACGATCGCGTCCAGCCCGCCATCCGTGGTCTCCGCGCGGTGCAAGGTCGCCAGGCGGTACTGCTTCGGCGTAATGCCCAGCGTATCAAAGATTGCCGTCTTCTGCGGATTGCTGCGCGCAACCTCCAAAAAATGCAGCACGGAGTCCAGCATCACGTCGCCGGTAATCTGCACGCCGTTTGTGATCCCCTCTTTTTTCAGGTTGTCCGCGGCGGTCTGCGTGGGGCAGAACAGCCAACGGGAGATATGGTCCGTAAGGACGCGGTTCTGCTCCTCCGGCATGCGCATGTTGTACGAGCGCAGGCCCGCTTCCACATGCGCCACGGGGATGTGCAGCTTGGAGGCCGCCAGCGCGCCCGCCAGGGTGGAGTTGGTGTCGCCATAGACGAGCATCACATCCGGCTTTTCCTGCATCAAAACGTCCTCAATTTTTGCCAGCATTTCGCCGGTCTGATGGCCATGCGTGCCGGAACCGACGCCCAAATGATAAGCGGGTTTCGGGATGCCGAGTTCTTCAAAAAACACGTCGGACATGTTGGCGTCGTAATGCTGACCGGTGTGGACGATCTTCTCCTCGCACACGCCCTTCAGTGCTTCAGAGACAACGGAAGCCTTGATAAACTGCGGCCGCGCGCCGACTACCGTGATAATCTTCATGCCTTACCCCCTGTTCCAGCGCACATCGGCATCCTGCATATCCAGCGTGGAAAATTGCAGATCATCGAACTTGACCGGCTGGCCGGTCTTTTGAGATTTGTACGCCGCCAGGATGATCTTCATGGCCTTGATGCCCTCCGTACCGCTCACCAGCGGGTCCTCGCCGCTGTTTACCGCATGGATATAGTTGGTGTAAAGGGGCGTATGGCCGCTTCCATAGACGTCTTTCGGGTCTGTGCCAGCAAGACGCGCTACCTCTTCATCCTGCGGGGCCGGCTGCTCAAAATTCCAGGTCTGCACACGGTTGACCGCGAGCCCGCCGATCACCGCAGCCCCGGTCTCTCCAAAAACGGAGAGTGTTTCTTCCAGGTTTTTCGGATATACGCAAGCGGTCCCTTCCACGATGCCGATCGTGCCGTTTTTGAAGCGGATCAGAATCGCTCCAAAGTCCTCCGCCTGGATGTCGCGCAGGAAGTTGCCGGTCATAGCCATGACGGTGTCCGGCTCGCCGCCCAAGTTCCACTGGAGCAGATCGATGTTGTGGATACACTGGTTCATCAGGGTGCCGCCGTCCTGCGCCCAAGTGCCGCGCCACGGCGCCTGCTCATAATACGGCATGGTGCGGTTCCAGAGAACGCGCGCCGTTCCGTTGACAAGCTTGCCGAAACGACCGTCCTCCAATGCTTTGTGCAGCTGCTGGATGGGCGCGTTAAAACGGTTCTGATGGCAGATACCGAGTGTTACGCCGTGTGCCTTCGCCTCCGCGATCATCTTTTCCGCGTCGGCGGTGGAGAGCGCCATGGGCTTTTCCACCAGCACATTCTTCCCTTTTGCGATGCAATACAGGGCGATCTCCGCGTGGTAGCCGCTCTCCGTTGCGATGGCGCAGCAGTCGATCCCCACCTCGTCCAGCATCTTCTGGTAGTTCGCATAGACCGCCGGGCGAACGCCCATCAATTCCTCATACTGCGCCGCCTTTTGTTCCGCGCGCTCCGTCACCGGATCGCAGACGGCGACCAGCTCGCAAATTTCCTTGTTTTCTGCGGAAGCAATAATGTGGTTTTTCGAAATGCGGCCGCAACCGATCAAAGCAAAGCGAAGTTTTTTCATCGAATAACATCCTCTCACGCCGCGGCAGATTGCCTGCGGGTCTCATTTTCATGGGCCGGGTCAGGCCCTATCTGGAAAAATTCCCCCGTTGGTCAACGGGGGAATTTTATCGTCAAAGAAGTTACAGCAGCTCGATGTTGGAACGGTCCTTGACATTCTTCATCGCATTGCGTGTGTCAAAGATCTCTTTGCTGCAGGTTTGGATACGGTCATAGTCGAAGCACTCGTGCGCAGTGCAGATAATGACGATGTCCGCCTCTTTCAGCATATCGTCTGTCAATTCTCTTGCACCGGTGTGCACAACACCCTTATGCTTATACTCCGGCACATACGGATCATAGAAGGTGGTTACAGCGCCCTGTTCGTTCAGTCGGTCGATTACATTCAGAGCCGGACTCTCACGATAGTCGTCAATATCCGACTTATATGCTACGCCGAGAACCAGCACTTTTGCGCCGTTCATCGCGATCTTGTTCCTGTTGAGGACCTTCATCGCGCGATCAACCACGTATTCCGGCATGCTGGTGTTGATCTCACCGGAGGTTTCAATCAGGCGGGTGTGATAGTCATATTCGCGCGCCTTCCATGCCAAGTAGAACGGATCGAGCGGGATGCAATGACCGCCGAGGCCTGGACCCGGATAGAACGCCTGGAATCCGTACGGCTTGGTTTTGGCCGCGTCGATCACTTCCCAAACGTTGATACCCATGCGGTTGCAGATGATCGCCATCTCGTTCGCAAGACCGATATTGATGTTGCGGTAGGTGTTTTCGAGGAGCTTCTCCATCTCGGCGACCGCCGGGGAGGAAACCTCATGCACACCGCCTTCCAACACATTGCGGTACAGCGTGGCCGCCACCTCTGTGGAATCCTTGCCCACGCCGCCGATGACCTTCGGGGTATTCTTGGTTTTATACTGCTTATTGCCGGGATCGACGCGCTCCGGGGAGAATGCAAGATAAAAATCCTCCGTGCATTTCAGGCCGCTGGCCTCCAAGATGGGCATAAGGAGCTCTTCTGTCGTGCCCGGATACGTGGTGGATTCCAGGATGACGACCATGCCCGGATGCAGATATTTTGCCACGGACTCGGTGGAGCCCTTCACATAGCTGATGTCCGGCTGCTGGTACTTGTCCAGCGGGGTGGGAACACAGATGGCAACCGCGTCCACGTCCTTGATGAACGAAAAGTCGGATGTGGCGGAGAGCTTCCCGGACGCCACAACCTCTTTGAAAACATCGTCCACGATGTCCCCGATATAGTTGTGCCCCTCGTTGACGGAGTTCACCTTTTTGTCCTGTACATCAAAGCCGATGGTCTTATAGCCGGATTTTGCAAATTCGGTCGCGAGGGGCAGGCCCACATAGCCCAGGCCGACAATGCCGATCACTGCGGTCTTGTCTGTAATTTTATCCAGCAGCTGCTTTTTAACATCAGACATCTTTCATACCTACCTTATTCTAATTTATTTTCATCCTCAGAGGCTTTTGATCGTATCGCAGATAAAGTCCACCTGCTCCTGCGTCAGATAGCCGTGCATCGGCAGGCTGAACACCCGCTCGCACAGCGATTCACAGACGGGAAGATCGCCCTTTTTGTATCCCAGGGGCTCATAAACCTTCTGCAAATGCAGGGGAATCGGATAATAGATCATGGTGGGGACGCCCTGCTCTTTCAGCCCGGCGATGATCGCCTCACGGTGCGCCGCGTCCTTCGCCTTGACTGTATAGTACCCAAAGCTGGAAAAATAGCCGTCCATAACCGTTTGCGGCTCCACAATGCCCTGCAGCTGTTCGGTATAGCGCGCGGCCATCTGGTTGCGCACCCTGATTTCATCGTCCAGGGCCCGGAGCTTTGGCAGTAGGATCGCCGCCTGCATGGTATCCAGACGCGCGTTCAGCCCCAAGCGCACGTTTTCATATTTATAGGAGCCCTTGCCATGCACACGGATGGAAACGAGCTGCTTGTACAACTCCTCGTCGTCCGTAAAAATCGCGCCGCCGTCCCCGTAGCAGCCCAGCACCTTGGCCGGGAAAAAGCTGGTGGCCGACACGTCGCCAAAGCAGCAGGCACGCTTGCCTTCGATGGCGCCGCCGAAGCCCTGCGCCGCGTCCTCCATCAACAGGAGATTATTTTCCCGGCAGATCGCTTCGATCTGCGGATAGTCCGCCGGTTCCCCGAACAGGTCCACCGGAATAACGGCCTTTGGCGTCAGCTTTCCCTCGCAGCGCACCTGCGCAATTTTCTCCCGGAGGGAAGCCGGGTCCATATTAAACGTATCCGGGTCCACATCGCAGAACACCGGCGTCGCGCCCGTCAGGCTGACCACCTCCGCCGTGGCGAAAAAGGTAAAGCCCGGCACAAACACGGCGTCGCCCTCGTGAATATCCCACGCCATCAGGGGCATCAATAAGGCATCCGTTCCGCTGGAGACGGTCACGCAGTATTTCCGACCCGTATAGGCGCAGAGCGCCTGCTCCAATTCCTCCACCTGCGGTCCGGAAATAAAATGGCATCCGCCGATCACAGAGGCAATGCCCGCGTCGATCTCTTCTTTCAAATGCGCATACTGCGCTTCCAAGTCGTTAAAAGCAATCTTCTGCATTTATTTGATTTCCTCCTCAAGGCCGTCCGGGCCTTGGCAATACGCTTTGCCGCACTTTGGGCAGTGAAGCGCCCCGTCGAGCGTCTCCCCGCATTCGCAGGCCCATCCGTGCTGTCTTGCAGGAACGCCCATCATAATTGCATGATCGGGCACGTCCTTTGTGACGACGCTGCCCGCCGCGATAAACGCATGCCGGCCGATGCGGTGACCGCACACAATGGTCGCATTCGCGCCGATGCTGGCGCCCTCGCACACGGGTGTTTTGACATAAAACTGATGCCCCGTCTGCGGATATTTACAGCGCGGCCGCTGTACGTTTGTAAAGACCATCGAGGGTCCACAGAACACATAGTCGCCCAGCTCCACGCCGTCGTATACGGAAACGTTGTTTTGAATCTTGCAGAAATTCCCAATCTTGACGCCGGGAGCGACAAAGACATTCTGCCCCACCGTACAGCTTTTCCCGATGGAAGCGTTCTCACTGATATGGCAAAAATGCCAGATCTTTGTGCCCTCACCAATCTGCACATTCCGATCCACACAGGCGGTCGGATGCACAAAAAACGCGTCGTTTGCGGTTTTTTCCACGAACAAGCCCCATTTCCTTAGTGCGGGAAAACACGCCGTTATTTCTAATTTTGCCCGTTTCTTCCCGCCATTTATTCCCTAACATTATATCTCGAAGGCCCTTTTTAGTCAATCTTTCGCCATGCAATTAGTGTTGACAATAGGTATCAATCGTATTATGATTTACACGTAATTATTAGTAAAACCGTATATTGGGCGTAAAACATTCCATGCGGCTGCGCCGCAATTTCCAAATATTTGCAGGAAATCGTTTTATCGATTGCATTCCATGCATAACGCCCACAGTATGTGAGAAAAAGAGGCAATGGATTCATGAGTGATTTTCAAAGAAGGGACGACTTTATCCCCTATAATGTACCGGACATCACCGAAGCGGAAATCGGCGAGGTGGTGGATACGCTGAAATCCGGCTGGGTAGCTAAAGGGCCGCGCACCAACCGCTTTGAGCAGGAATTCGCGGCGTATCTGGGCGCAAAGCACGCCATCGCGATGAATTCCTGCACAGCGGCGCTGCATATCGCATTGCTGACAAAGGACATCGGCCCGGGCGACGAGGTCATCACCACACCGATGACATTCGCATCCACGGCCAGCACCATTATCCACACCGGCGCCACGCCGGTGTTTGCGGACATCGATTACCGCACCGGCTGCATCGATCCGGATGAGGTCGAAAAAAAGGTCACGCCGCGGACAAAGGCCATCGTCCCTGTGCACTACAGTGGACAGGTGTGCGACTTGGACCGCATCTACGACATTGCGGACAAGCACGGCCTGTTTGTCAGTGAGGATGCGGCGCACGCGCTGTGGAGCCGCTACAAGGGCCGGCTGATCGGCAACCAATTGCAGGGGGCGGCCTCCTATAGCTTCTATGCCACCAAAAATCTCTGTACCGGCGACGGCGGCATGCTCGTCACCGATAGCGACGAAGTCGACGCCAAGGCGCGTGTTCTGGCGGGACAGGGCATGAGCCACAACGCCTGGAACCGCTACGCGAAGGGCGGCACCTGGAAGTACGACATTGCGGAGCCCGGCTTCAAGTACAACATGTTTGACATCCAGGCTGCACTGGGGCTGGTGCAGCTCTCCCGCCTGGAGGAGATGCAGGCCGCGCGGCTGAAGATCGCCGCCAAATATCAGGAGGCGTTCGAGAAGATCGACGCGCTTGACCCGCCCTTTGTTCCGGACTACGCGACGCACTGCTGGCACCTCTATGTGCTCCGCATCGTGCCGGAACTCTTGACCATCGACCGCGATCAGTTCATTGTGGAGCTCAACGAACGCAACGTCGGCACAAGCGTGCATTTTATCCCCGTACACAACATGTCGGCCTATCAAAAACGGTTCGGTTTCCAAGATCATGATTTCCCGATGGCGCAAAAGCATTTTGAGCGAATCATTTCCCTGCCGCTCTACCCCACCATGACGGATGAGCAGGTGGATTATGTGATCGCCGCTGTTGCGGACATTGTGGAGAAGCACCACAAATAAAATGTAGAAACCCGTCGTCGATGGGTTTGCTGAAAGATACAAATGCCCTTCTGGAAGGCGGATAAAACCTTCCAGAAGGGCATTTTTTACGTTTTGTCCGCTGCATCAATTGTCTCGCTTTGTTTTGCAGCCGGTTTTTTACCGTCTTGTTGCTCCACCATTTTTAAAAAGAACCGATGGACCGCCGGATCATCCGTCAGCTCGGGATGAAAAGATACCCCCAGTTGGTTCCGATACCGGACGCCAGCGATCTTTCCATCTACTGTGGCAAGGATTTCCACATCCGCCCCCACCTGCTCGATATACGGAGCACGGATGAAAACCAGCGGGAACCGACCGATCCCGGTTATTTCAGCTGTTTTCGAAAAGCTGCCAAGCTGCCGTCCGTAGGCGTTGCGCCGCACGGTCACGGGCAAAGTTCCAAAATAGGTATGGGGATCATTGGAGAGCTTTTCTGCCAACAAGATGAGGCCTGCGCAAGTTCCCAGAACGGGCAGGCCCTTCTCAATACGTGCCTGCAGGCCGTCAAATAAATCGAGCTCCCGCAAGAGCTTGCCCATGACCGTGCTCTCCCCACCGGGCAGGATCAGACCATCAAAGGGCTTTGCCAAATCTGTTTTCTGACGGATTTCAAAGGCCTCCGCACCCAACTTTTGCAGCATCCGCTCGTGCTCGATAAAAGCGCCTTGCACAGCTAATACGCCAATCCGCATGGGTTATTTGCCCCTCTCCGCCATCAGCACTTCGATCTCCTGCTCGTTGATGCCGACCATCGCCTCTCCGAGGTCCTCGGAAAGCTCTGCCAGAAGATCTGCATCCTGATAATTGGTCACCGCCTTGACGATCGCGGCTGCACGCTTTGCTGGGTTGCCGGATTTAAAAATACCGGAGCCAACAAACACGCCCTCCGCGCCGAGCTGCATCATCAGTGCGGCATCCGCTGGGGTTGCCACACCGCCTGCTGCAAAATTCACAACCGGAAGTTTTCCGTTTTCATGTACATAGCGTACCAATTCATAGGGCACGCGCAGTTCTTTCGCCGCCTCATAGAGCTCTTCCTCCCGCATGGAGGTCAGGCGTGCAATCTCAGCGTTCATCTTCCGCATGTGGCGGACCGCCTGCACAATATCCCCTGTTCCCGGCTCCCCTTTGGTGCGGATCATGGAAGCGCCCTCGTTGATGCGGCGGAGCGCTTCGCCCAGATCCCTGGCGCCACAGACAAACGGCACTTTGAATTTTGTTTTATCAATGTGGTAGACGTCGTCCGCAGGGGAAAGAACCTCACTTTCGTCGATATAGTCAATTTCAATCGCCTGCAAGATCTGCGCCTCCGCAAAATGTCCGATGCGGCATTTCGCCATGACGGGAATGGAAACGGCCGCCTGAATCCCTTTGATCATCTTTGGGTCGCTCATGCGGGATACGCCGCCCGCCGCGCGAATGTCTGCGGGTATGCGTTCCAGGGCCATCACAGCACACGCCCCCGCCGCCTCCGCAATCTTTGCCTGTTCCGGTGTTGTGACGTCCATGATGACGCCGCCCTTGAGCATCTGGGCAAGCTGTTTGTTGAGTTCATAACGATTGTTTTGCATCATTGGCTTCCTCCTGTCGAATGTTTACAGGCTCTTCCGCGGGCCAGGCGAAGAAATCCTGTATTCGTTGGGGCGCACGTTTGCAACCATGCAGCCCCGTCTGTTCGGCGCCAAATTTTTCATCCTGTAAAACATGGCCTTTTCCATGTTGATTTTTATTATAAATGCATCTGTATCTTTCACAATATCCAATTTCTAAGATTTCAACCAGGACAGTTGTAAAAATAAACGTCTATGTTTGCAGGCACTCCTCCCTGATGCTTATTACGCCCTTCCTTTCATAAAACTAAAAATACAAAGCAATCACAATCTTCGGACGCAGCTTGGCACATTTTCCAAACAAAAAAGGCCGCTGTAATCGCTTACAGCAGCCTTTTAACATGTATCAATCAGCCAAGAAGTACTTCGCCATCCACCGTACCGGTCAGGCCGGCGGCATTCGCCTCGTCCGTGTCGATGTGTACAGCCAGACCCGCGGTCTTGCTCACACGTGCGATCACGTCGCCAAAGATCAGTGCACGGTCATTGTAGTCCAACTGAATCTGGATTGCCTGTCCATCCGTAACGCCAAATGCCTTTGCGTCGTCCGGCGTAAAGTGTGCGTGGCGTTTTGCAACGATCACGCCCTTATCGACCGTGATTTCACCCTTCGGCCCGATGATCTTGCAGCCCGGCGTACCTTCCAGGTCCGCGGACATGCGCAGCGGCGCATCGATGCCCAACGCACGGGCGTCGGTCTTGGCGACTTCCACCTGCGTTTCCGGACGAACCGGGCCGAGAATGGACATCTTCAAAGAACCCTTCGGTCCGACGACCTCCACCTTCTCCACACATGCGAACTGGCCCGGCTGGGACAGGTCTTTTTTAGGGGTGAGCGTGTAATCCTTTCCAAAGAGCGTATCCAAATGTTCCTGCGTCAAATGTACATGACGCGCGGAAGTTTCAACCATGATTTTCATATCATCCATCTCCTAATTTCTATAAAATTTGGCTGATCGCTTTAAAAGCAATTAATTCTTAAGTTTATTGTACCGCAGGACGAGAGAAAATTCAACGGAATTCCCGTCTTTTCCCAGGGAATATTTCGTGTTATAATAACCTCACGCCGTTACCGGAAGCCGGCTTCGCAAAGGCTTGCCGCCTTCCGACGGCTGAGAGAGCATTGAAATAGCGATCTTTCGGCGGGCGTTTACATTGTGAAACCGATTTACCCTTTTCATCATTCAGTTTTGGTTGCACGTTATAATAACCTCACGCCGTTACTGGAAGCCGGCTTCGTAAAAGCTTGCCGCCGTCCGACGGCTGAGAGAGCATTGAAATAAGAAATCTACGGCGAAATTTTATCAGCGTGCAACCGGTTTTGCAAATTGGTCGCTCTCGCTTTTCTGCTTGTTATAATAACCTCACGCCGTTACCGGAAGCCGGCTTCGCCAAAGCTTGCCGCCGTCCGACGGCTGAGAGAGCATTGAAATGGGAAACTGATACAGAAAAATATCCGTGAAGGGACCGGTATAGCCACTTTGTCACTCTTGCTTATTGCTTGTTATAATAACCTCACGCCGTTACCGGAAGCCGGCTTCGCAAAGACTTGCCGCCTTCCGACGGCTGAGAGAGCATTGAAATAGCGATCTTT
>DBFXIC010000071.1:0-4058 GCA_048455095.1 Anaeromassilibacillus sp. | reverse complement strand
AGGATGTTGTGGAAGAAATCGCCTGAAGCGGTTTGTGACTGCGGTTATCCAAAATCACGTTGCCGTCGTGGTCCTCCACATAATAATACGTATACGGCTTTGTAAATTGGCCGCCGTTTGCAAAAATCTGGAACGCAGCGGTCATTTCCCGCACAGTGACGCCCTCGCTCATGCCACCCACCGCGATGGGCGCGAGGTCGTTATCCGCGGGCTGCAAACTTTTAAAGTTGAGCTTATCCTTCAGGAACGTATAGCCGACCTCCGGCGTAATCTCCTTACAGATGCGTGCGGAAGGTGCGTTGCGGGAATTCTCCAGCGCCAACTCAACCGTAATCTTTCCCAGATAACGGTTGTCAAAATCCTTTGGCCCAGGCTTATTTCCACTCCAGTTTTCCAGAGGTTCGTCCTCTACGATTGTGGAATAGTTGATTGTGCCCAATTCAATCGCCGGCGCATAGACGCCGATTGGCTTGATAGTGGAGCCCGGCTGGCGCTTCGCGTCCGTTGCAAGGTTCATCGGGCGGTTGCGTGTCTTATCACGCGCACCGACGACCGCCAGCACTCTTCCGGAGTAATCCGTCGCCATATAGCCCAGGTCGATCTTCTGATTTTCCGGCAGCTGGTCGGGATCGTTGATCACGGATTCCGCAATGCTCTGCATCTCCTGGTCCATCGCGCAGTAAATCTTGAGTCCGTCGTGGTAGATCATGTCCTCCGCCTTGGTGCTGGTGCAGCTGTACAACTCCATCAGGTCCTCTTTAACGTCCTCAAACATGGTTTCCACGTACCAGTTCCAAATCTGGGTGCTTCCTCCGCCGTTTTCCTGTTTTTTGCCCACAAAAGTCATATGACGGGATTTCTCCATCGCCTGGTCGTATTCCGCCTTGGTGATCTTCCCCTGGTCATACATTTCAGAGAGAACCGTTTGCTGGCGCTCCATATTCTTTTCTGGATAGACCAATGGCGTGTACTTGGAAGGGTTCTGTGTGATGCCCGCAATGGCGGCACACTCCGCAATGTCGCAATCCTGAATATCCTTGTCAAAATACAGATTTGCGGCTGCCTGCACGCCGTTGGTGCCGCTGCCGAAGTTGACCACGTTGAGATAGGCTTCCAGAATCTGTTCCCGGCTGTATGCTTTGTTTAGATTCAGCGCGCGGAAAATCTCTTTTACCTTTCGAGTTAGGCTAACGTCTTTGTCGCCCGTCACATTCTTTATCAGCTGCTGGGTGATGGTCGAACCGCCATAACTGCCCCCTTCGGTAAAGAGGTGCGTCACTGCGCCGAGCGTTCGCTTCCAGTCGACGCCGTCGTGTTCCCAAAAACGTTTGTCCTCAATGGCGACAATGGCGTCCTTCATCGCCTGTGGGATCTGGTCATAGTTTACCCAGATGCGGTTTTCATTGCTGTAGAGGCTTTGATACTCCACAGGATTCCCATTCACATCGTTCACATAGATGAAGCTGGTGTAGTTGAGCTTCAGCTTGTTAAGGTCATAACTCATGGTTTCGTCCTTCATGCTCCAAATAAAGGAAAGCAAGAACGTCCCCACAATGATCCCCGTGATCATCAAAATTGCAAGCAGCGTGACCAACGCTTTTGTCAGGATCTTTCCAATCGACCGCGCGGTATCGGACGCGCTGTTGTCCCGCACCGGCCCGGTATTTCCAAACTTACTGATATCTGTCTTTCGCATTCCGCGCCTCCTTCCACCTTTCAGAATGCCCGTATCTTGCCAGAAAGTACGGGGAACTGAATATTTTACCGAAATTTCCAAATAATACCCCTGAGGTGATTATCTGTGAAAAAGCTGATTGTCGTGCTGGCCTGTCTGGATATTCTGGTGCTTACGCTTCTCCTAATGGGCTACCCGCAGCGGTGGTTCCGCACGGAACCGCCAGAGAATTCCAGTTCAAATATAATGTATTATACCCCCGAGGAATCCTCAAGTCAAGAAAGCAGCGGCGCCTATGCTATGGCAAGCAGTATTGCCATCTATACTGTGCGCGCTTACGAGGGGCATATCGGTATTTTTTTGAACGACAGTGCACGTCCATTTGAGGAATTAGATGTGGATATCTCCCTGCTTCCAGAGGCCGACCAGGTCCTTTTACAGGAGGGCATTCAAGTAACAGACCGCGACCGGCTCAACCGCCTGATCGAAGATTATGAAAGCTGACGCCGCATACAGCGGCGTCCTTTCCCACAAAATATAAAAAGCGCCACACCGTTTGGCGTGGCGCTTTTTATGCAATTGGAAGAGTCTTATTTCATGTTTTCTTCGTAGCTCTTGATCATCTTCTTGACCATCTGGCCACCGACGGAACCAGCCTCGCGGGAGGTCAGGTCGCCATTGTAACCCTGCTTCAGGTTGACACCAACTTCAGCAGCAGCTTCCATCTTGAACTTATCGAGGGCCGCACGAGCTTCCGGAACAACGTTGTTGTTATTAGATCTAGACATCATAAAACACTCCTTAATCAATTTTGTTTTTGAATTTGTTTTGCGTTTGCCTTCCTATTTTGCGTATCAGGCGTGATTTTATGATTGTCAATTTTTTGAAGAGATTCAAATAACGTATCCATGGGATGGGTCCATCCCAGCCATCAGCAACACCATACATACGGCGAGCATCTGGCGCGGGCTAACCTGCGTATGAAGCTCTACAGTAATGTCCCGGGGTTCCATTACCTCCCCACTTACGGTGGAGATACTGCGCTGCAGGCTGAGCGCCGCTGCGCCATAGTCGAGGCTGGAGATCGAAAGTGTGTCCTTGGCACACATGCCACACGTCACCGCAGCCGTGCCCGCCGCCCGCAGCAAAGCAGCCGCGCGTTGGTTCTGCGGTTCAAAAGCGCACAGGAACCCGTCCGGGATTACAATGGGCGTTTCTGAATCAAAGCTGTTTTTAAAAAACAGAATGCCTCCGCCCCCTTCAACCCTTGGAATTTTTTCGCAGTCGCAAACCAAGAAGCGGGCATCCTCCCCGCCGATCTTTCGCAGAAGCTCCGGCTGAACATACCGTACTCCGCCGTATGCAGCCAGAGCGGGCAAAAGGGCCTTTGCGATGGATTGGTCACTTCTTTTCCCGCAGAGAAGAATATCGGTCATTCACTTGCACGCTCCAAACCGGCCAAAGCCGCACATTTCGAAACCTGGACAGTACAAGTGCAGTATGTACCATTCCACTGGATTTTATGTGGGAATTTTGGCAAATTTATGCGTCGCCTTGCTTTTGGTCCTCTGCGAGAAAATCATTTAAATAGTCCCGGAGCTGCCTTGCCGCCGCATGATCCAGTTGAATGCTGAGCGGACGCAGTTCCATCCCTCTTTCTTGCCCTGCTGCATGAACCCACATAGAAAAATATGAGCGATCTGCATTGAAGTCCATCACAGTGCGGCTCTCCACACGGATCGGACGGCTGCATCTGCGGATATTGGTGATTCGTGCCATTTTGTAATCCTCCGGTCTTCATTTATCAGTTAACAGTTCAGAAACCGTCACAAATCTGTAGCCTTCCTTTTGCAGACGGTTCAGAAGATCGTCTAAAGCGGTGGGCGTGTTTAATGCGCTGCTCTGAAAGCGTATAATCGAACCCGGCCGCACCAATTCTGTCACACGATCGCTGATATATTCTGGTGCAAAATTTTTCCAATCCAATGAATCCACATCCCACTGGATCGAAACCATCCCCTGCTCCCGTACCGCATCAAGCAATTCCGGGCTGTATGCGCCGTAAGGAGCCCGGAACAGACGCGGCCTTTTCCCCGTAATCTGTTCCATAACATCATTGCATGCTTCTAGCTCTTCGACTTGTTCCTCTCGGGAAATCTTCTGCATATTGGGGTGTGACATGGAGTGATTGCCCAGTTCACAGCCATCCATGGCGATCCGTAGAACAGATTCCGGATGCGTCTTCGCCCACTGTCCCACAACGAAAAAAGTCGCCGACGCTTGATGTTTCTTTAAAATATGAAGTAAATTTTTCGTCTGCACATCCGTCCACTCCACGTCGAACGACAAAGCGACCCGCTTTTCTGCGCTTTCCAGGCGGCAA
>DBFXIC010000070.1:0-4640 GCA_048455095.1 Anaeromassilibacillus sp. | reverse complement strand
ACTGGAGAATGCGCCGTTTGTGGGGGTAAAGGTGAAGGTCAGTCTTTCTCCCGCCAGCACCTTTGCGCCGTAGATCGCATTGGTGGAGATGATCTCATCCGCATTGCCGCTGACTTCCATGGAGGCGTTCCCGCTCCACTGAGCGGTGAGAAGGTGGGGATCGCGAACCTCCGGATCATAGGTCACGAATTTAGCATCCGCCCAGTTTGCATGGTCGGCAGCGTTGCTGTCCACACGATCCATTTGCAGGCGGATTTTACTCGCGCCGCGGATGTCTAGATCGACAAACTTGGCGGGAGTACGATATGCCATCACACCGCTGTCGAAGCGCGGGGCGGCTTCATCGTCCACATAGACGCTGAACCGTACCGTCGAACGGGGATCATTCTTCTGATAGCTGATGCCGACCCAACTCTGGAAGCGCTCGTAGCCCTTGCCTTCCAGGTCATAATCGATATAACCTACACCACTAGCGGGTGCATGTGCACCGAGTCCCTTCTCGAAATGCATCTCGCTGACGCCGTCCGCTGCTGTGACGGACATCGGCTTGTTCTCATAGGAAATGTCCTTGTGAACCGTGCCGCCATGTACCACTGCGGCCGCATAAGGAATATCGCTGAGATATGCCGCGAGGCTGGTTGTACGGAAATGTACACGATAGTGCAGTTCATCGTTCTTTGTCGTTACCGTGATGTCCGTTGTCCCGGGCAGGGAGGAAGCGGGGGTCACAGTCACTTCCGCGCCGTCGCTTCCAACCGCAGTAACCTCCGGGATTTCCGTCTGGCCTGCCGCAATCGGAACATAATAGTCGAACATGGAAGATTTGTATTCCGGCAGCGCCACACCATCCACATGGATTGCCGCAAGACCCGGGACGCCATACTGTAGGAACTGCGCATCCGCCCAGTTGGAATGGTCGCCGGAGTTCGGGCCGTTGGTGTCCGCCTCGAGCAAAAGCTCTTTTACGCCCGCAACCGGCACATGGATTTTCTTCGATGTAATCGCCGCGCCATATCCAACCGGCTCCGTCTCATAAAGCAGCACGCCGTCGCCATATACACGGAAGATCACGTTGCCCATCTTTTCATTAAGCTTCGCGGCGCTGACGCCGACCGTCGCCTCAAAGGCTTCAAAGCCTTTGCCCGCGATGTTGTAGTAGATGCCGGACTGCGCATGCGTTCCCACACCGCGCTCAAACGGCACGTCCTTGCCGTCGATGCGCAGGACGATCCCGCCGCTGTATGCTTTGTTCTTAGCGATAAAGTTTGCATGCGCATAGGAATTGGAGAGCCAGTCGAGCGTATCCAGATAGGTAGAGGAGATCACTTCCAGTCCTTCACGCTGTTCCAGTCCTGTGATGGCGGCTTCAATCGCAGCAGCTGCTGCATCGATTTCCGCCTGCGTAACCTGCTGTTCCGTCAGGAGGCGTTCCGCCTCTTTGAGCGCTGCCTTCAAAACGCCCCAGGTCTTATCCGTATAGTGGCCTTCCGTCAGGACACTGGCCTTCTGAATCGCCGCTGTCAATGCCTCTTTGGAGCGCAGGCCATCTATCGCCTGCTTCAATGCGTTTGCCGCGGCGATAAACTGTTCGGACGTAGAGGCGCCATCCTTCAGGAGTGTGTTCGCTCCATCGACCGCCTGTTTGAGGGCGGCCCATGTTTCAGCGGTATACGCCTTTTCTTCCAGAGTCTCGGCCTGCCGCAGAAGTCCTTGCAGGCGCACGCGGTCCACATTATATGCCGGGAGGGAATCCAAGTCCTCCTGTGTGGCCTTGGTCAGCTTGACTGCGTAGCCGAATCCATATTTCAGATCGCGTTCCAACGTGGTGGCGCTGGTGACAAGATACTGTTCATTTTCCAGCGTCTGTGCGCGTTTGGCGTTGCTGTTCCAGCCCGCATAGGCGTCTGCATCCGCACCGTCGGCATAGATGTCCGCCACATAAATCACGCCTTCGTCCAGGAAATGCAGCGGCACCTGCAAGGTGCGCTCAACTGCGGAAAGGCTGCCGACATACCAATCGCCTGCCTTGCTCTGGCGCGCATAAGTCGCGTATTCATACATCCTGCCTTCCAGGTAGAGGGATTTCTCCCATGTGGTGGGCATATTCTTCCAGAAGTCCATTTTATCCTTATCTTGCTCGGGAACACTGGCCGGATTGGTATACCAATACAGTACGTTCATACCCGTGCGGAACATAAGGGGAGAAGCCAGTGCATAAGCTTTCGTTCCCTTGCCCGGCCAGCAGTACGTGTGGTCGGTCGGCCCCTGGATGGTCCGCGTAAATAATGTAGCGATATCCTGCGGGATTTGCGGGTCGTTTTTACCAATCCCCTCGTCGCCAAGGATACCCTCGGTGCAGAACATGTTCGGGAACGTGCGCTGCAGGCCGGTGGGGACGTATTCATCATGAATAGTCATAATCAGGTGGTGGCGGGCCGCTGCCGCAACCACTTCCTGCATATAGCTTTCGAACTGCTGCGCGCGCACATGTACGAAGCCGGGCTTTACACCCTTGACGCCCCATTTCTCAAAATAGGTGAAGAGTTCCTCCGCACCATAACGGTTCCTGCCGCTGGAATCGGGCAGGTATACGCCATTGACATAGAGGATGATGCCCACGTCTTTGGCATTTGCATAGTCGCAGATAGCTGGGATGTCCACATTCGTCTGGAAAGTACCGGGGGTTCCCAGATCTTTGTAAACGTCAAAACCATTGCCGCGCGTGTTGAACACGCCCTCGCCGGTGTTGTTGTATCCGCCTTCAGTAGCCAAATACTGTTCCAGGAGGATTCGGTCGCTTTCATACTTATCCGGCTCGAGCTTTGAGGGATCGAGGCGCGGGTCGCAGTTGACGTCGAACTCCGGGCCGTACCAGCCGGTATCCAGCAGCACATATTTGATGCCGCGTTCCTCGGCCTGATCCACAATGCTCTCGATTGCAGCGGTGTTCATGCCGCTGGCTGCACGCAAGCAGGTGCCGGGATTGACCCACTCGGAAAAGCCGTACGTCTCTTCGTCCGGCGCTTCGTTGAGGTTTTCTACGATCGTGCTGTTCTGTGGGAGGTCTACGTCGTTCTCTCCAACCACCAGTGTACGCCATGGAGTCGCCGCAGGGCCGTCCGCTTTGATTGTCATCTCCGGGCCTCTCGACGGGGCAGTGGAGGGACGGCTCGGCTTATAGGCCACATACGTCGCTTTGAGCGCGCGGGGCGTGGAAGCATCCTTGCGCAAGGTCATTACGCCGTAGTTGTCCAAATTCGCCTCACAGACCGTCATGGCTGCGCCGCTCGGATATTGAATGGTCATGGGGCGGAAATAGGTAGCGGATGTGCTGAAGCTCTCAACGGCCACCCGCACGGGAACGGTCTGATTTCCACCGGAGTGGACATTCGCTTTTGCCCCGGCCGGGAATACGAACTGTGTCGTTTCGTCGGTTACCTGATACGACTCCTGCCCTTCCGGAACCTCAGGAAGCAGGTAACGGAATGCGACACCGGTGTCATAAGCGCGCAACTCCACAGTCACTTCTGCGCCGCTTGTATGGGTCAGGGTGACAGCCTTCTGGTTGTAATAGTCGCGGACTTCCCCCTGGACGCCTACCACCGGATTCCAGGTTTCGTCGCCGGAACTGGAAGTCACGTCATTCAGCGTAAACTCGCTGTCCAATTCTCCAATGGTCGTCTTCAAGCCCATCGCAGAGGGCTCAACCAGCGTCTCTCCACGGGAAATCACATCGTAATACGGTTTTCCATCGTCCAGCCAGAAACGAATCTGCAGATCCGTCTCCGGTGCCTCCACGATTTGCGCGTCTGCCGGTGCGCCGTTTTCCACAACGGCCGAAGCCGGGGACATGCAAAAGCCTGTCATCAAGAGCGACAAGCTGAGCAGCAGCGCCAACATTCTCCTTTTCATAGTTTCCTCCTAAATTAATCAAAATAAAGTATGGCTTTCTTACAGGATTACAAGGGCCTCCTTTCCTGTTTGATATTTAGTAAATCATATCATAAAGTATGATATTATTCGTAATTTAATAGAAAATTCAATATAATGTTATAAAATTTATATACAATAATAAATTCCAGTAAAAAGCGTAGTGCCAAAAGATCCAAGGGCTGTAAAGCAGGAGCCGCCGTTCTTCTTCCGCAGTTTTTTGATAAGTGAAACTGCTCTTGTACATTGGGGATTGGCTGAAAAGGGCGTGGCTGTTCTATCATTTTCAGCGGCAAGCGCCAGGAAAGCGTCTTTCGCAACAACCGAATCACCATTTCCAATGCTCAGCAGAGATAAACGGAAAAGCCCCCGGCCACTGGCTGGGGGCTTCCCTTATCTGGAGATGCTCTCCATCTTTTACCTGTTCCGTGACTCCCTTTGATCACTCGACACAAATCGGGAGTGTGTGCTTTCTGTCCGGCCAATGCCCGGCTTGTTTTTCACACAAAGCCCGGGGCCGGCCGTGCATCCAGGCTCAGCCTGGTTAGCCAATCGTCACGGTGCAATGTTTCACTGCGTTCTGGCCTGCCAGCGTGGTATACACGCCCGTGCTCTGGCCCGGTGTGCCAACCGCATACACTCTGTAGTAACAATCGTTGCCGATCTTCGCTACAAACTGCGTCTTGAGCACATCGCCATTGCCCACTGTG
>DBFXIC010000069.1:0-31169 GCA_048455095.1 Anaeromassilibacillus sp. | reverse complement strand
CACCGCTTCTGCGGAATGTTGTCTGAATCGGAAATCCCCGGGGCGGAACGACGGCAGGTACTTTTTCCACTTCTTTACCCGAATCCATTTGTAAAGTTGGGGTTCAAAGCCCCTTTCCTGAAACCATTTTTTCGTATCATCCATGTGGTTATGGTATTTTGCATCTATAACATACCCTATTGCCAGCCGCATGGCAAAATGATAAAAAGTAGTCCCAAAGGTGATCGCAACTGCATATAAAATGGAGTTTTTTGTAAGATAATACGTTGTTCCTGACGCCAATAGCCCTATCAAAAAAACAAGCGTCATCATAATGGTCCTCTTTTTTACCGTCATAAAATTCTCCCGCACATTTCGACGGAGTGGGCCGTATCCCGTCCGCCAAAGGCGAACAGAGGACAAACAGAACCAGGCGTCCTTGTTTTGTTTCTATCTCAGCTTTCGGGCATGAAAAAAGAGCTTGTCACCTGTCATTTACAGCGAAAAGCCCTTTCTGCGCATCTGAATTTGCCAATTCGCAAATTGAATATTTTTATCGCTATTGCTGTTTCTTCATCCGGGGCGCCCGCCAAACGCGCACCGCGCGTTTGCGCCGGAGCATCCGCTCCGGTGTGGGGACGCTTCCGCGTCCCCGCGGGCGCCCAACCTCTATGGCTTTACCAGCGTTGCCTTGACGCGCGGCCGGGAAACCTGCGCCACGCGCTCATCCAGACGCTGCTGGCCGACCGTGTCCATAAAGAGCTTGTTCAGGCTGTTCCGTCCCTCCTTGCCGCCCACGAGGGAGAACACCACCTCGAGCGACGCCTCCACGCTTGGCAGTTCGTCAAAGCGGATCAACATGCGCTCCGGGCTGTACAGAATAAATTTCATAATGCGAACGCACGGCGTCTCTGTGAAGCAGATAAACACCTTAAGCACGGTGCGGTCGTCCTCGTCAGTGGTGACGCGGGCCGTGCTGCCGACTGCATAGACCTCCCCGTTCAGCGCGACACATCCCTTGCGCGGCGTGCCGTCCATGCCCGCGACGATCAAATGGGTGTCCGTCCCGTCCTCTACGATCAGCCGGCATTCACCGGAGGAAAATTCCATGCCGATCTTTGCAATATTCGTACCGAAATTATTCGTGGTGCCCTGTAAAATCAGCGGCATCAGCGCGGCAGAACTGCCATCCAATTCATACTGACGGCCGTTGAGCACACGCAGTTCCTCCGGCACAGCGGGTGGAGTTTGCTTTTCCGGGAAAAACCGGCGCCATGCGCGAGCCAATTTGGAAACATGCTTCGGCTTCGGCGCGGTCTCCCGAATGGCATAAAGATTTCCCAGCGATTCCCGCAGCGCACGCAGGGCACTGATATCGTTCGGAAGAGGCTTATCGGAAATATCCTTGGCCTCATCTCCGAAATACTTCTCCACGATGTGGCACGTCTCGTCCGCAAAAAGACTCGGGCTGCCGCTGGTAATCGCAAGCACCATATCGCGTCCGGGCAAAACAATCACATATTGTCCCAGCATCCCATTAAATTGGTAAGCATCCTTTGCACCGAAGCTCCAAATTTGGTAGCCATAGCCGGTGGAATAATCTCCCTCGCGGGTCGGGGTGTCCATCTTTGTGGATTCCAAAATCCACTTTTCCGGCAGAAGCTGTTTTTCCTCGCCGTCTACCGTCCAGCGGCCGCGCTGCAGATAGAACTGCCCCAGTTTGGCCATGTCCGCAAGGCGGAGCCAGAGGCCCCAGCCGCCCTTTTCAATGCCCATGGGACACACATCCCAGGCCGCACCATAAATACCCAACGGCTCGAACAGGCGCGGCGTGAGATAGTCCATAAGCCCCATACCCGTCTTTTTACAGACGATTGCACTGAGCAAATAGGTATTCAGGCTGTTGTAGCTGAATTCCGTACCGGGTTCAAACGCGCAGTCCGATTGCAGAATCGCACGCACCCAGTCCTTTTCCACCACGGAGTTGACCTCGTTGAATTTTAATCCAGAAGTCATATTCAGCAGGTGCCGCACCGTGATATTGTTGATGCGCGGGCTGCGGAACAGCGCGTTTATATCCGGGAAAAAGCTGACGGCCTTGTCATCCAGGCCCATCAGGCCCTCCTGCACGGCGAAGCCCACCGCCATGCTGACCACGCTCTTGGAGAGCGAGAACATCATGTGCGGATAACTGCCCGAATACGGTTTCCAGCTTCCCTCCGCGATGATTTTTCCGTGGCGGAGCACCATGGCACTGTGCACATGGATGGACGGGCACGCATCCAGCTCTTCAAAGAAGCGCTGCACCTGCCCGCTCGGCACGCCCTCGTGTTCCGGGATAGAGCGCTGCAAACCGCCGGAATCGGCACTCGGGATGTTTTTATGCTTCTGCGGCACAAATGGATACGGATTGATATGCTGCATATCGCCGCGGAACAGCTTCATCAGCAGGTCCACAACCTTCATCTGGGAACGCAAATCCATCATGGCAAATCACCTCGAAAAGAAGGGTTCAATCAGCGCCTCGTAGTCGACCTCCTTGGGAGGCGGCACGGGTGTGAGCTCGAATTTTTCCGCCAGCCGCCGCTGGGTGCCAGGCAGTTGAATCCGCAACTCCTCTGGCAGATCCGGCAGCAGGACGATCGCCTGCGCACGGCTTTCCAACAGATAGCCGCAGGCGTCGAATCCGGTCAAACGGCACACATGTGCGGGCTCGCCGTGCTCGTCGAGCGGCACATGCAGCGCCCGGAACACCGGCTCCGCACAGAGCAGGCGCCCGTCCTCTGCCGCGCTCACCAAATAAATCAACCGGTATTTGTTTAAAAAAGAGGACAGCGCTCGGAACAGGCCCTCAGGACGTGCGCTCGCGTTCACACCCACAAGCGCGACGTGCAGGTTTGCCGCGGCCTTGCGCACCTCCTGTTCACACAGCGAGGTGCGGTGCGCCTGAAAAAACAGCAGTCCAGCATCCATATTCTTCCCTCCGTTTCCATAAAAAGTCTGGAACGCGGTACAAAGCTCATTTCGAATTTTTCCAATGCAGCGGAAACCGAGCCAACCCGTGTCCGGTTACGCCAGAAGTCCGCAGGTTTACCCGGTCCAGCACGCTTTCCGCCATCGGGTATGCCCCGCTCTCCCCGTGCGTTTTGAATGTCCCAATAGCGCCTTATATTGCGTTTCCGTCTATTGGCAATCCCGTCAGGTACCGCCGCACCATGTCCAACGCATAGTGCGCCGCGCGGTCGCGCACCCAGACGCGGCTTTTTACCTGGCCCACCGGGTCCATCCGGTATACCCAAGTATGTTCTCCATCGCTCAGCGCCATATAGACCAGGCCGACCGGTTTTTCCGCCGTACCGCCGCCCGGGCCCGCAACGCCCGTGATTCCGAGGCCCAGATCCGCGCCGGCTTTCCTGCGCACACCCTCCGCCATGGCGCGCGCAACCGGTTCACTGACCGCACCGTGTGCCGGGAATAATTCCTCCGGTACGCCGAGCAGCATACTCTTGATCTCATTCGAATACGTTACCGCGCCCATTTCGAACACATCGGACGCGCCCGGCACATCCGTCAGCCGCTTGGCGACCAAACCGCCGGTGCAGGATTCGGCCGTGGCCAAGCGCAAGCCCTTTTTGCGCAGGCCACGCACCACGACCTCCTCAAGGCTCTCCACGTCCACGCCATAGACGAACTCGCCCAGACGCGCGCAAACCTCCCGTACCACCGGCTCGCACAGGGCCGCGGCGGCTTCTTCCGTCGCCGCTTTCGCGGTCACGCGGACAAACATCTCATTCTCCTTGGCATACGTCGCCGCCGTGGGGTTGGCGCTCTCGGTCAGGTCGCGGATCTTCTCCTCTGCCGCGCCCTCGCCGATGCCGAATGCCCGCACCATTCGCGAGGCGATGACAGCCTGTTCCCGCTGTGCCAGATAGGGCACCGCGTACCGCTTCAACATGAGCTCCATCTCGGTGGGCGGGCCGGGCAGCATGATGACCACCTTACCCGTGTCCGTCTCCAATCCGCAGCCCGGCGCGGTGCCCGCGTCGTTCGGGAACACGGTGCAGCCCTTGGGCAGCATGGCCTGCTTATACTGGTTTTCCCCACAGTAGCGGCCTTTAAAATACGTCTCGATGCGCTGACGGCTTTCTTCATGCAGGACAAGGTCTACGCCCGCGGCCTCCGCAATGGTCTCCTTTGTCAGGTCGTCGCCCGTGGGCCCAAGCCCTCCGGTGGTGATCACCACATCGCTGCGCGACAGCGCCTCCCGCAGCGCGGCGCGCAGCCGTTCCGCGTTGTCGCCCACTGTGCAGGCAAAAAGCAGGTCAATGCCCAGCGCGGAGAGTTCCCGCGCCACAATCGTGGTGTCCGTATTGACCGTGTGGCCCAGGAGCAGTTCCGTACCCACGGAGATAATTTCAGCATTCATCAAAAAAGCCTCCTTGCGGAAAATGTCCCCGGCAGATTGGCGGGAAACAGCCGTCAAGGTGCGCGCGGGCTTTATAAAGTGATTTTATGCGTACGGCGTGATCTTGCGGAACGTCGTACGCTCCACGCAGTCGTCCAGAAGCGCTTCGCAGTCGAGCGCGGCCTCCGCCTCGAGGAGCTTTGCAATCTCCGGGCGGGTGCGCGGATGTTTTGGGGTAAAGACAGTGCAGCAGTCCTCATACGGCTGTATGGACAGATCATAAGTATCGATTCGGCGCGCCATGGCGACGATCTCGCTCTTGTCCGTGCCAATCAGGGGACGGAACACCGGCATACTTGCCGCCGCGTCGGTACAGACGATGGACGGCAGCGTCTGGCTCGCCACCTGCCCCAGGCTTTCGCCCGTGATCAGGGCAGAACAGTCTTCCTTGCGCGCAATGTGCTCTGCGGCGCGCATCATAAAGCGCCGCATGATGAGGGTAAAATATTCCTCCGGGCATTTGTCCCGGATTTCCTCCTGGATTCTGGTGAACGGCACCGTAAACATGAACATCCGGCCCGCGTACTCGCTGACCTTGGTCAGCAATTCCACCACCTTCTGTTCCGCGCGCTCGCTGGTATACGGCGGGCTGGCGAAGTGTATGGCGGTCAGTTCGATGCCGCGCCTGGCCATCTGCCATGCGGCCACGGGGCTGTCGATACCGCCGCTGATGAGGATGGCTGCTTTGCCGCCCGTGCCCACGGGGATGCCTCCTGCGCCGGGCAGCGCCTGGCCGTGGATATACGCGCCAAAGTCGCGCACCTCCACCCGCACCTCCAAATCCGGATGGTGCACATCCACATGTAGGTTCGGGAACTGTTGGAGCAAATATTCGCCCACCGCCGCGGAAATCTGCGGTGACTTGAGCGGGAATTTTTTGTCCGCACGCTTGCTCTCCACCTTAAAGCTGGAAATCGTGCTGAGCTCGTCATGAAGATAGTCCGCCGTGGCTTTGAGGATTTGATCCATGTCCTTTTCCGCCACGCACGCGCGGGAATACGCGATCACGCCGAACACCTTCCCCACCCGTTCCGCCGCCGCGTCTAGATCAATGCCGTCTTCCAGCGGCTCCACATAGATGGTGGACTGCGCTTCTCGGATGTCGAACGCGCCCAGCGGGGCTAGGCGGCGGCGCAGGTTGCGGAGCAGGGCGAACTCAAAGTTTTGACGGTTCAGGCCCTTTAATACAATTTCACCCAATTTGATCAAAATAATCTCTTTCATCTTACAAATCCTTATTTTTTATTTTGGTCCCGCGCAAAACAGTCCGTATTTTAAACTGTAAGCACAGCATATCCGTATGCAATTTTTTCCTCCCGGACGTTCCGCGCCGTTCTTATTTTTTCACTGCCAGGTTTGCCAGCCCTTCCCGCACGCCTTCCACAAGGGCATCCACATCCTCCATGGTATTCAGCCGCGAAAAGCTGACGCGCAGGGCAGAGTTGATCCGCTCCTTCGGAAGCTGCATCGCCTCCAAAACAGGGCTCTGTTTGCCCTTGGAACACGCCGAACCGGAGGAGACATACACACCCTTTGACGCGAGAAAGTGAAGCATGGTCTCCGCACGCACCGCGCCCGCGCTAAAATTCACGATGTATGGCAGCGCGTCCTCCGGCGAATTCAGCCATACGCCGGGAAGCGCGAGCAGTTTTTCCCGGCACGCCCGGCACAGAACAGACGCATGTTCCAGCGCTTCCGCCGGCTGGGGAAGCGCTTCAACCGCCGCGCCAAAACCGCCGATCAGCGGCAGAGCCTCCGTGCCAGGACGGATCCCGCGCTCCTGACCGCCTCCATAGGAATGCGGCTGGATGCGCACGCCCTTGCGCACATAGAGTGCGCCCACGCCCTTGGGTCCATGGATTTTGTGCGCGCTGACGCTCATCAGGTCGACCTTTTTGCGCTCCGGCTTCCAGTCCAGCTTGCCGAACGCCTGCACCGCGTCCACGTGGAGCAGCGCCGGCGCTTTTTTCACTGCGATGGCGCGCGCCGCGGCCTCCACGGGCATCATAGTGCCCACCTCGTTGTTGACCGCCATCATACTGACCAGCACCGTATCGGGGCGGACCGCCTCCGCCACCTGTTCCGGGGAAATATGTCCTTCCCCATCGGGCTGGAGCCAGGAAACCTCCCAGCCCTCCTTCTCAAGCTGGCGCACAGCGTTCGCCACGGAAGGGTGCTCAATCTGCGTAGTGACGATATGTTTCCCCATGCGCTTTCTGGCATAAGCCGCGCCAAAAACAGCGAGGTTATTGCTCTCCGTGCCGCCCGAGGTGAAAAAAATCTCCTCTTCCTTTGCACCCAGCGCGGCCGCTACACTCCGGCGCGCCGCCGTGAGCGCCTGTTCCGCGCGAAAGCCCATCGCGTGCAGGGAGGACGGGTTTCCATAGGTTTCCGTCATCAGCTCCATCACCTTGGCGGCGGCGGGTTCGCAGACCCGGGTGGTGGAGGAATTGTCTAAATACACTTCGTTCAAGGCGCAGGACCTCCGTTATGTCTGTTGATAAATCCATATTATACACCATCCGGACGGCCAGGGCAACGCGCGCCATTGCAATTTTACATTTTCCGTTTATAATAGAAGCAACGATCCCGGGATCATCCGGGGACGCCTGCCCGGCATTCCGCCGGGCCTTCCGGCAGTTTGCCGGAATTGCGGCGCGCTTTTGCGCCCCGCGGGCATCCCCGCCCCCGGCAATGAAAGGAGCGCCGCCATGAAAAACACCAAACAGCGCGAGGCCATGCTGTGCGTCCTGCGTCAAAGCGCGGAACCGTTGAGTGCGGAGGACATCTTTGCGCAGATGAAGACGGCGTTCCCGTCCCTGGCTCTGTCCACCATCTATCGCAACCTGGAACGCTTTGCCGCAGATACGCTCGTCGAGCGCAGCGACTTCGGCGACGGCGTCGTGCGGTATTCGTTGGCGCGGGAGCAGCACGGGCACTATCTGGTCTGCACGGGCTGCAACGCCAAAATTAAGCTCTGCGACTGCCCGCTCACCGGTATGGAACGCTCCATCGCGGAGGAGACCGGCTTCACCGTGGAAAGCCACACCCTGACCATCTACGGCAAATGTCCTAAATGCGCCAAAAAGGCGGAAACAGGAGGAAAAAAACATGGAATTTGAGCTGCGCCCCTGGCGGGCCGAGGATGCCGCATCCGTCGCTCGCCATGCCAACAACTCGAAGATCGCCGCCAATTTGCGCAACGTATTCCCCTATCCGTACACGATGGAGGACGCCGTAGGCTATATCAAAAGCTGCATGGACGCCGATCCCGCCCGGCAATGTACCCGTGCCATCGTCATCGATGGGGAGGCTGCCGGCAGCATCGGTATATTCCTCGGGGACGACATCTACTGTAAATCGGCGGAGATCGGCTATTGGCTGGCCGAGCCATATTGGGGTCGCGGCGTGATGTCCGCCGCCGTGCAGCAGCTCTGTGCGCACGCCTTCCAAACCTATGATCTCGAACGCATTTATGCGGAGATATTTGCCCATAATCTCGGCTCCCGCCGCGTCTTAGAGAAAGCCGGGTTTCAGCGGGAGGGCGTTTTAAAGAACAGCGTCTATAAAAACAGCGTCCTGTGCGATTCCTTCATCTACGCGTTGATAAGAGATACCTCCATCCCTATGAAAACCATCGGCCTGATCGGTGGCATGAGCTGGGAGAGCACCGCTGATTACTACCGCATCCTCAATACCTCCATAAAAGAGCAGCTCGGCGGCCTGCATTCCGCCAAGATCCTGCTTTACAGCGTGGACTTTGCCGAGATCGAAGCCTGTCAGTCGTCCGGTAATTGGACGCGCAGCGCGGACATTCTGGTGCAGGCAGCGCAGAGCCTGGAGCGCGGCGGCGCGGACTTCGTCCTCATCTGCACCAATACGATGCACAAGGTTGCGGACGAGGTGGCCGCGCGCGTGCGGATTCCGTTGCTGCATATCGGAGAGGTCACGGCAGAGGCGTTGCAGCGGCAGGGTATCCAAAAGGCTGCGCTTCTCGGCACCAAATATACCATGGAGCAGGATTTTTATACGTCGAAGCTTGCGGCACACGGCGTCACACCGCTAACCCCGGACGCCACGGAGCGCGCGTTCATCAATCAAGTGATCTTTGACGAGCTCTGCCTTGGCATCGTCTCGGAGGATTCCCGCCGGCGCCTTGTCCGCATCATCGAACAGCTCGCACGGCAGGGCGCACAGGCGGCCATTCTCGGTTGTACGGAGCTCGGCACGCTAATCCGCCCACAGGATACGCCGGTTCCGCTCTTTGATACCACCGTGCTCCACGCGGAACGCGCCGCCGCAATGGCGCTGGGAAAATAACCGGCGCCCTATGAAACGATCCGGCGGCGCAATCCCATATAAAAATGACGCTCTCCACAGGCGGAAATCTCTGTGGAGAGCGTCATTTTGGTTTTGCAGTTTCATGTATGAAGCGGCGCCTGCAAATACAACTGCGCTTATTTTTTCTTCCCTGTGGGGTCCTTCCCCGCCGCGTTTACACTTTTATAAATCATATAGACGATAAAAGCCAGCAGTGCGGCGTCGAGTCCGATTCCGGGCGCATTCCCGTCCTTGATTTCAAACATCATCAGCACCAGGACGACCACGCCCAGAACGCCATAGCCAAATAGGCTGATTTTAAACTTTGGTTTCAATGTAACTCCCTCTTCCCATTTGTCAGTTCCTGTATCAACGACAGGACATTTTTACAGCAATCCGACTTATCAAACGCCTTGCACGCGGCGCGCATATCCGCCAGACGGCGTGGGTCCTGCAACAGGGAACGCACCGCAAAGGCACAGCTCGCGCCGCTTTTCAGCCGGACCCCCATATGATGCGCCTGTAAAAACTCGGCGTTGTCCTCTTCCTGCCCCGGGATGGCGTCGAATACCGCCATCGGTAAGACGCAGGCCAGCGCCTCGGACACCGTCAATCCGCCGGGTTTGGTAATGAGCAGGTCGGATGCGTGCATATACTTCTGTACCTCGCCCGTAAATTGAACCAGGTGTGTCGGCTTGGGGCTGTTTGGCACTTCCTTTTGAAGCGCCTCATAAAGCTTTTGGTTTTTCCCGGTGATGGCAATCACCTGGAATTCCGTTCCCAAGGTCGAGATATCGCGGTACACCTCCAGGATATGTTTCACTCCAAAGCTGCCCGCCATAATCAGCACGGTGGGGATTTCAGGCTGCAATCCCATCCCGCGCAGCAAGGTAGCACGGTCCTCCTGTTGGAAGAACGTCTCGAACACCGGAATGCCGAACGGATGAACTTTCTCCTTTGGCGCGCCCATCTGCACAAGCGGGACGATCAGATCATCCGTTGCCACCACATAAGCATCTACCTCCGGCGCCAGCCATGCCATATGCGGGCCGTAGTCCGTCAGGATGTTGATCAGAGGGACATGAACCAGACCTTGCATTTTCAGATAGGAAACCATCTGTCCCGCAAAGTGGTATGTATCCAGGATGACATCAGGTTGAAATTCTTCGATCAGCGGCAATAGTTTTTTTGCCAGCATCCCGTTCACCCGCGGCAACAGCCCAGCAAATTTGGTATCGCGGTTTGTACTGCGGTACAGGGTCCCAAAAATTTGCGGTGCGTGCTTGGCGGAGAATTTATAGCCGTCGCAGCAGAGCATGTCCACCGCCCGGCCTACATGTTTGAGCGCGTCTTCCACGCGGACCTGGGCATCTGGAAGGTGCGCGGTTAGATACGCTTCCAGCGCATCGGCGGCGCGCTTGTGCCCGCCGCCCGCAGAGGCGTATAAGAGTAAAATCTTCATAGGGTTTCCCCCTTTTCTGTGAGAGAGCGGATCAGCCAAAGGATATCCTTTCCCGACTGCGATTTATCAAAGCGCTCGCAGGAAGAACGCATATCCTCCAAACGGCGGTTGTCCGCCAAAACCACGCGGATGGTCTTCCCGCAGCGCTCCCCAGCCTGAATGCGCACCGCCATGTTGTGGGAGAGCAAAAACTGGGCGTTGTCCTCCTCCTGTCCGGGGATTGCATCGAACACGGCAAGCGGGATGTCGCATGCCAGCGCTTCGGAGACGGTCAGACCGCCGGGCTTCGTCACCAGCAGGTCAGCCGCATGCATATACTTGTCCACCTCATCGGTAAAATAGACCAGCTTTGTCCTGCGGGGACTCTTTGCCAGTTCTTCGGCAAACGTCTCGTAGAGCCTCTGGTTTTTTCCCGTAATCACGATGATCTGGAACTCCATATCCACCGCCGCAATCTCCCGATAGATATCCATAATGCCGGATACACCGAAGCTGCCCGCCATAAACAGGATTGTCGGCACGCCTGGTTCCAGCCCCATCTCTTCGAGCAGTGCGTCTTTGTTTTCCTTGCTGAAAAACACGTCGTCCACCGGAATGCCGAACGGATAAATAATATCCTTCGGCGCGCCCATCTCGACCATCTCCGGGACCATATCCTCGTTGCTCACCACATAGGCATCCACCTGCGGCGCAATCCAGGCGCGATGCGGGCCGTAGTCCGTCATCAGGCAGATCAGGGGCGCTTTGACGAGTCCTTTTTCTTTTAAATGGGAGATCATCTCTGTGGCAAACGGATGCGTCGAAAGGATGAGATCTGGCTCCTGCTCGCGGAGCATCGGCAGCAGGCGCAGCCCAAGAAGGCCGCTGAAATGCGTCATCAGCGTATTGAGGACGCTCTCCTCGTTCGTCACGCGGTATAGCTGCCCAAAGACCTTCGGTGTTTTTGTCGCAAGAAAACGGTAGCCATCGCAGCAGGTCTTGTCCAACAGCGTTCCCACGCTCTTGAGCGCGTCTACCACCTCCACACGCCATTCCGGCTCATTCTCCCGCAGGCATGTCTGAACGGCGCGCGCAGCACGCAGGTGGCCACCCCCTGTGGCAGCGGATAAAATCAATATTTTCACAAAATTCCTCCTTTGGGCGGCTGGAAAAGGTTCTCTTTCCCAATATTGTCCCACCCTGGATGATTTCGACAATTCTTTTCGTTCTATTATTATAACATAAATTCAGGCCAATTGAAGAAATGCCACCGGCCTTTCAAAAATAATGGTTCCAAAAGGAATTTATTTTCATATTCTCCCGGCCGTCGGAAATCTCTGATTTCCGCTTACGGCGTGAGGTTATTATAACATGCAAAAAAGCGAAAACTACCAAATGGGCAAACCGGTTGCACAATATTAAAGCCTGCACAAAGACTTCTATTTCAATGTTCTCTCAGCCGTCGGAAATCTCTGATTTCCGCTTACGGCGTGAGGTTATTATAACATGCAAAAAGCGAAAACTACCGAATGGGGAAACCGGTTGCACAATATTAAACCCTGCACAAAGGCTCCTATTTCAATGTTCTCTCAGCCGTCGGAAATCTCTGATTTCCGCTTACGGCGTGAGGTTATTATAACATAAAATAAAGGCGATTCAACACGAACCAGGAAATTCCCGTTCCAAGCTCAGTCTGTTCACGATCATACAGGGGACATTATCGACGCAGAACGCATTTGTTCTCAAATCTCTATTCAGTGTCGGAACTTATTGCCATGGGCACGTCCCGACCGGGGGACCAACGCAGCCGTGTATGGCGCTGTACGCCCAAGAATTGGAACGAGTGATGATAAAGCTGTAACTTTACTTTTCCTTCAAAACAGTATATCATATATTAAATCGGTAGGAACTACCGCCGGCGCGCCCAAACGGCGGCCGTGCACAGTTAAAACAGACAGGGAGGCACCTCATGGGCGGCAGATACTATAAAGAGCAAGAAGACAGCGGGCGCGACATCTATTCCGGAGCGTCCAACCCGAACCGCAAAAAATTGTGGATCATCGGCGGCTGCGTTCTCGCGGCGGTCCTGGTGGTCTGCCTGATCGGCGCCGGCGTCAAGATGCTTGGCAGCAGCGAAAAAATCTCCTCTCAGCCAGGCGAAGAACAGATGTCGGAACGCACCACTTTCCCGAAGGGGATTGTCGTGGAGGGCATCGACCTCAACGGCATGACAATGGACGAGGCGGCCGCGGCCGTCAAAGCGTTGGAACCCTCGCTGGGGGTATGCGACGTCACCCTCACCTATGGAGACAAAAGCTTTGCCTTGACACAGTCGGATCTTTCTTTTACATACAACACGGACGACGTGTTGCAGGAGGCGTTTGATTACGCCAGGTTGGCGGATGCGGAAGTCCTCTCTGCGCTGGAGGACCAGCCCAAAACATACGAGATCACTGCGACGCCCGATGCAAGCGGCCTGAAAGAAAAACTCGCTGCGCTTACGCAGGAACTCAACCAGCCGGCAAAGGACGCCACTGTGAAATCGTTTGATGCCGCAAGCGAAACCTTCTCCTTTGAGGAAGGACAGAACGGCATTGCTGTGGATACTGACCAGCTTGCAAGCCAGGTCGAGGCGCTGCTGAAAGACGGTGGAACCGGTACGGTCACAATACCGGTCAACGAAACCTCTTTTACCGTTACCGCAGCGGATCTCAAAGCGAACATGAAAAAGTTGGGCACCTACAGCACCAAATCGACCAATACCGCGGATGGCAATACCAATATGCGGCTCGCCATGGAAGCCATCAACGGCACCTGCATCCCTGCGGGCGGTACGTTTAATTATTGGGACATTGTTGGAAATACTACCCCTGAAAAGGGTTACAAAAAGGCCAACGCCATCATCAACGGCAAATATGTCCCTTCCTACGGCGGTGGCGTTTGCCAGACGAGCACCACCCTCTATGGTGCTGCGATCCGCTCCGCCATGGAAATCGTCAACCGCTCCTCTCATTCAATTAAGGCAACGTATGTTCCCATCGGTCAGGATGCGGCCGTCAGCTATCCCGATCTAAACTTCGAATTTAAAAATCCGACAAATTACCCATTGTATATCTCCGCAGGCATGGACGGAAAAACTCTGACCGCCACGATGTATGGATACCAGTCTCCCGATTATGATACCATTGAGGTGACTTCACAATTGACGGAGACCATTCCCCCGATCTCTACGCCAAAATATACGGTGGATAAATCTTTGGCAAAGGGTACCATGCACTATGACGCCAAGGCGCGTGAAGGCTACCGTGCCAGCGCACAGCGTACCTATTATAAGAACGGCCAGGTGGTCAAGACAGAAAAACTCCCAAATTCTTACTATCGGCCCGCACCGGCATACTATTCGATCGGCCCGGACACCGACCCTGCGACCGCAACCCTGGTGGACAGCACCGGCAAACCGGCAAACGGCACGCCGTCGAGCAGCCAGCCGGCGGATTCCACCACACCAAGCACGCCTCCCGCTTCGGAAACACCGCCTGCAAACAGCGAGCCGCCTGCCACAACCACTCCGCCGGTAGAGCAGCCGGAAGTCCCCCCTGCGCCTACCGAGCCCACCGTCCCCACCGTCCCCACCGACGGCACGGTGGTCCCCGCTGTACCGGGGGAACAAACGCCTGTTGAGCCGCAACCGGATCCAAACGCGGCCATCACACCCGCTGGTTAAACGCTCGCGGGGCAACCCGAAACAAAAGAAAGGAGGCCTGTCTAAAGATGGAAGCAAAAGCGCCCACGATCAGCATCATCATCCCCGTATATAACGTGGAAAAGTATCTGCGCAAATGCCTTACCAGCCTTGTAGAACAGACCTTTCAGGATCGGGAGATCATTGCCGTCAACGACGGTTCCCTCGACCATTCGCTGGATATTCTGCGCGAATTTGAGCAAAAATACGACTTTATCACCGTTGTGGATCAGGAAAACCACGGCATGTCAAAAGCGCGAAACCGTGGTTTAAGCTTGGCGCGCGGCGAATACATCTGTTTTATCGACAGCGACGACTACGTGGCCCCCAATTTTTTGGAGCGCCTTTACAACGCCTGTATTGAAAACGATGCGCAGATCTCCTGCTGTTACTACTACTATCTGTATCCGGACTCCGGATTCACCTTTGAATATCCCTTCCGCTGCAATGGTGTGTTAACCCGTGAAGAGGCGATGAATAAGCTTCTGCGCGATATGCAGATTCAAAGCCTGGTTTGGAATAAAATGTACAAGCGTTCTCTCTTTACCGATTACGACATCACGTTCCCAAGCATTGCTTTTGAGGATATGGCCACCGCCAACCGCGTCTTTGCGCATGTGGAACGCGTGGCAGTGCTGGATGAACCGCTTTACTACTATGTGCAGCGCAGCGGCAGCACGCTGGCGACGATCAATGCCAGTAAAATCAACGACTTCATCCGTGCCGTGGCGATGGTCCGCGTCTCTTTGGAAAAGAGCGGACAGTTCAGCAAATATCGCAAAAGTTATCTTGCCCTAACGCGCAAGACCTCGATGTGCTGCTGCTGGTATGTCCTGCGCATGCACAATGATAAGAAGTCCATGCGCGGCTGCGTGGCAAATATGCGGCGCATCAGCCGCGCGATGCGGCATTATACGGCAGAGCATTTCGACCCGCTCTCCCCCCATCTTCCGGATGTGGTATGCGCGCCGGCGGACAAGAAACTGGAAAAGGACTATTCCGTCCGCTGACGCGGACGTGAACCGGCGATGCATAGCCGCAAGCGCTTTTGCGCAAACGGCTGCATCGCCTTTTTTCATTGTATTCGTGTCGGATCTCTGCCTAAAGCCGGGCATCCCAAGGCTTAAAAATTTTAAAGTATCCAAGCTCTTTGAGCTGTAAACAAAATAGAAGGCTTTATTCACTTTCCCCTGTTTAAGGATGTGGGGAACATCCCATATTCTTGATTCCCAAGCTGGTACAATCCATTAGATTCTCCACTCTACCGCATCTGCAAACGCTTTTCTGGGCCTGGGAGCAGGATGTTCGTCTGCATAGCCCAAAGCCATTGCGGCAATCAACTCCCCATCTGCGCTCAGCCACTCACAAAGCTCCCGGTGGGCAAAAAATGTATCGCAAATCCAAAGGCTTCCCAACCCCAATTCCGTGGCTGCTAAAGTCATATTTTCCATCGCCGCACCGATGGACTGCGCGTTGCAGATTTCATAAACGCGGTCTTCCGCCGTAATCGGCTGGTGCAGGTCGATCCCAAGCGTATTTACCACAAGAATGACGACGGGCGCCTGCTCCATGATTTTTAGGGTATACGCAGCCCCGTCCAAATGTTGCCTGCTATTGGGCAGCATGGCATCCTCCCCGCGTTCCCTAATCAGACCGAGCCGCATGGCATTTAACATCTCTTTTTTTGCTTCCCCTGAAACAACGACGAATTTCCACGGTTGCCTGTTTTTTGAAGAGGGGGCCAAAACGCCTGCCTGCAGCACCTCTTCGATCCATTCCCGGCTCACCGGGGTAGATTGGTAGTTCCTGATACTGCGCCGGTTCAAGATTGCGTCAATCATATCTTTATACCTCCTGCATTGTCCAAGCGTATTTCCTATTCCATCAGTTTAAGCGTAAACAGAGTCCCTGTCAAATCTGATCGAAACAACTCCATCCCTGTGTCAGCAGGAATGGTTCCTCCATTCATCCTGCAATATTCAAATTGCCTTGTATTTTCCGGCCGCGAAACCGGCCTTTGACAATCTCCGGGCGGCTCTGTCCTTCTCCGGAGAATCTTTCCCACCGGAAACTCCCAAAAGAAAGGATGTCAACCATGAAAAATGACGGATTCCTGCGGATTGCGGCCGCTACCCCGCGTGTTCGGGTGGCCGACTGCGCTTCAAACAAGGAGGCCATTTTGGCGCTCCTGCGCGACGCTGCCGAACAAAACGCGGCGGCGGTCGTGTTCCCGGAGCTCTGCCTGACGGGTTATACCTGCGGAGATCTTTTTCACAGTGTCACATTGCTGCATGCCGCGGAACAAGCCTTGAAGGATCTGATGCAGGAGAGCGCCGCATACGACGTATTGGCCGTCGTCGGCCTTCCCGCCGCGTTCGGCGCATCGTTGTATAACGTGGCAGCCGTATTCTGCCATGGAAAATTGCTGGGCCTCACGGCCAAGAACCATATTCCAAATTACAGTGAATTCTATGAGGCACGTTATTTTTCACCCGCACCCAGTGCGCCCGTCCCCGTAACATTTTGCGGCCAGGAGACGCTGCTCGGGCGGGAGTTGCTCTATCGCTGCACGGACGCGCCGGAATTCACCGTCGGCGTGGAAATTTGCGAGGATCTGTGGGTGCCAGAGCCCCCATGCGCCCGTATGGCGCAGCGCGGCGCGGCAGTGATCCTGAATCCTTCCGCCAGCGACGAAGTCATCGGCAAATCGGATTACCGCCGCAATCTGGTGTGCGGCCAATCGTCGCGCCTGTTCTGCGCCTACGCCTATGCGGACGCGGGCGAAGGCGAGTCCACCACGGACCTGGTCTTCGCTGGACACAACCTGATTGCAGAAAACGGCGGCGTGCTGGCGGAAAGCCAGCCCTTTACCACCGGTCTGATCACGGCGGAAATCGATTTACAACGTCTGATACAGGAACGGCGCCGTGCAAACACGTTTGTCAATGGTACGGATGGCCCTTCTCCCATCCCCTTCTCCCTGGCGCTTCCAGATTTGGAGCTGAAACGGCAGTTTCCGCGCCTACCATTCGTTCCCCGGGATGAAAAGGATCTTTCCAGCCGCTGTGAGATGATCCTGAATTTGCAGGCCGCGGGTCTAAAAAGCCGCCTGGCGCACACCAACGCACACCATGCGGTGGTGGGACTCTCCGGCGGTTTGGATTCCACGCTGGCGCTTCTCGTGACCGTCCGCGCATTCGACGCGCTCAAGCTCCCGCGCAAAGGGATTCTCGCCGTCACGATGCCGGGCTTTGGCACCACAGGGCGCACCAAAAGCAACGCCGAAAAGCTCGCGGAGCTATTGGAGGTCGATTTTCAAACGGTACCGATCGGCGACGCGGTGACCGGCCATTTCCGCGACATCGGCCACGACGCAACCGTCCACGATGTGACATACGAGAATGCACAGGCGCGCGAGCGCACGCAGATCCTGATGGACCTCGCCAACCAGAACGGCGGGCTTGTCATCGGCACCGGTGATCTTTCGGAGCTGGCACTCGGCTGGGCCACCTACAACGGCGACCATATGTCCATGTACGCGGTGAACGCTTCTGTGCCAAAGACGCTGATGCGCTATCTGGTACGCCATGCGGCGCAGCAGGCAGGCGGCGCGCTCTGTGAAGTCCTGGAGGATATTCTCGATACGCCCGTCAGCCCGGAGCTGTTGCCTCCGGTGGACGGCGTGATCTCACAGGAAACGGAAAATCTGGTCGGCCCCTACGAACTGCACGACTTTTTCCTGTATCATATGCTCCGCTTCGGATTCCCGCCGTCGAAGATCTACCGCATGGCGCTGCGCGCTTTCGCGGGCGACTACGACGCGCCCACTGTCAAGAAATGGCTGCACACCTTTTACCGCCGTTTCTTCTCCCAGCAGTTCAAGCGCTCCTGCCTGCCCGACGGGCCCAAGGTCGGCAGCGTGGCGCTTTCCCCGCGCGGCGATTGGCGCATGCCGAGTGATGCAAGCGCGCGCCTGTGGCTGGAGGAAATTGAAACGATTTGAAGGAGTGTCCTGTATGAAAAAGGTACGCATTACCGTCCTGAAAACCACGCTGGATGAGGAACTCGCCAAGGAATACGGCGCCGAAGGTTTGACCGCTTGCCCGATGATGCGGGAAGGACAAGTCTTTTACGCAGATTATGCCAAGCCGGAGGGATTTTGCGACGAAGCGTGGAAAGCGATCTATCAGTATGTGTTCGCCCTTTCCCACGGTTCGGGACGGGAACTCTTTTATTATGGAGACTGGATTCGCAAACCGGGCGTCGCCATCTGCAGCTGCAACGACGGCCTGCGCCCGGTCATCTTCAAGCTGGAAGCGACGGACGAGGAATCCGTGATCGACTATACGCCTGTCCAGTGATTCGCGGGCATCGCCGCATTGGATACGCCCAGGATATGGGAAAACTGGCTGCGCAGTGCGGAGAACGGAATCGTATGAATCAAAAATCCCCATAAGGAGCGTGTAAAACATGCATCTGTCCTACCGGCGAGCGGGACTTGCGGATCTCGATCTTCTGACGCGAACGCGAATTCAGGTTCTCCGTGCGGCGAACTGTCTGGACGAATCCGCCGATCTGTCGGAGGTAGAGCGGCAATCCCGTGCATATTACGAAGAATTCCTGAAGAGCGGCCAACACGTCGCGCTGCTGGTCTTTGACGGCGGCCGGTTTATTGGAGCCGGCGGCGTCAGTTTTTTCAGAGTGATGCCCACCTGCTGCAATCCCAGCGGCTGGAAGGCTTACATTATGAACATGTATACCCATCCGGATTACAGGCGAAAAGGAATTGCCCGGAAAACCCTGGACCTGCTCGTTCAGGAGGCAAGGCGGCGGCGAATCTCTGCAATTTCATTGGAGGCGACTGAGATGGGCAGGCCGCTCTATGAAGCATATGGATTTGTGCCGATGGAACACGAGATGGAATTGGCAGAACCGTCGGAAAGCCCGATTGCCAAAGAGGTGCTTTGATGGAAATACGGGAAATCCGCGCGGCGGACCGGGACGGTCTGCTCGCTTTGTACACACATCTACACGACAATCCCGTTCCACAGGAATCCTCCTCCCTTGAACAGCTTTGGGAGTGCATCTTAACGGACAAAAGCCACCATATTTTTGTCGCGGAGGAGAATGGGAAACTGGTTTCTTCCTGCGTATGCGTCATTGTCCCCAATCTGACGCATAGGCAAAGGCCCTATGCGCTGATTGAAAACGTTGTGACACACGAGGACTGGCGCGGCAGAGGATTGGCAACGGCGTGCCTCCACGCGGCCAAAGCGTTGGCGCGCAGGGAAAACTGTTATAAGATGATGCTTTTGACCGGCTCCAAGGAGGAAGCGACGCTGCGTTTTTACGAAAAGGCCGGCTATAACCGGAAGGATAAGACCGCTTTTGTCCAATGGCTATAAGAGGGGAACCAGAACAAAAAGATGGAAATCTCCTGTTGCCATCGTAAAAATACCGGCATGGATCTCTATATACTGCTATACGTCTGCTCAACCAAAATCCTTTTGAATTGCGCCCAAAACTTGGCCTACGCAAACCATACGCTGGAAAACAAAAAGCAGCATCCTTTCACGGCCCTTTTGGGCCGTTGAAGATGCTGCTTTTCCTATGTTGTTTTCACAACCGATCTATTACTGTATAATTCGCGCTTCTGACCGTATGGCACACCGTGTCCATCATAGAGCGAACGCCGGCCGCTTTCAACATCCCTATAACCCGCTCATGCCCCTTGCACCGTGACGGAGCAGAGCTGCACAGGAGCCTGTCCTTGAAACGTTACATAGACGTTGGTTGTACCGGGCGCAAGTCCCTGAACCGTGAGCAGATAGGCGCCCTGCCGGAAAGAAAACCCGGACGTGGCCAAAACCGCCCCATCCCCGGTGGTGAAGGTCGGAACACTGAGCGAACCCTCCGGTCGGAACTGGAAGGTATACGTATTTCCCTGCCGCAGGGTGATGCTGTCCGGCGTATCCGAGGCTAGGGACGGGGGGGCAGTATGCGCCGAACCGGACTGAAAGATCGCCCAGTATTCATCGAGCGTGATACCGAGCTGATAGAGCGCCGTTGCGGTTTCCTTTCCCACATAGCGCCAGTGCCACTCCTCCGTTTTATAGCCGGTGATCTCTTGCTTGCCTGGGGGATAGTGGATAATAAACCCGTATTTATGGATATTGTCCTTTGCCCACTGGTATTCCGCTGTCTGGCCAAACCGGTTGTACGGACGGGAACCATTTTTGACGTCGACGACCAGCCCCGTCTGGTGGTCAGAATGTCCGGCGCGCGCGCTGTAGATGTCCGCGGCCTCGATCCCATCCTGCGAAGCGTAGCGCGCATACAGGGATTTTTGCGTCGCCTCACTGCGGTAGGCAGACTGAGCCAGGATGGTATACCCTTCCTTTTTAGCGTCAGCACAGAGCCGCTCAAACGCGTCTGCCGCCTCGCTGCGCATCTGATTGGCAGACCCCACAGCCAGCCCTGAAGAGAGCTTGCGCAGGTCCGGCGGTACATAGCCATCCGGCAGTTTCCAGTATTTGTTGCAGAGCGTCAACAGGTTGCTGGGGTCATTTACCGTCTGGATACCGGTATAAAAAGGCTTGTCCAGCCCGATATTCACATGGGTGACAACATCCCATGGGGTCATCTCCGGATGTACCCTTTGATACTCCTCATATCGCGCCCGGTTGGCCTCCACATAATGCAGGCAGGACACGATCGTATTTTCCATCTGAACCACGCGCTCTGTTGCAAAATCAAACACCAGATACTCTTCTGCGATCTTACCAGCCAAGGTTTCGATTCCCTTGCCGAGAGAAATAGGCGTATTAGAGACGACAACTGCACCGCTTGCACTCTGACAGGCCGTCAAAAACAGCGACAGGGCCACCGGAAGACAAAGCCACTTGTTTTTCATCTTATCAAATTCCCTTTCAGTCTGCTATATGGGTCGGTTTGCATTCGTTCTTTTAATAATAACCGTCTAAAGTTAAAATTTCAATTGCAAAATTGTAAATTCGCGATGCTTTATATGTTGCTGACAATGATAATACCAATAAGCGGGCCATTTTCTTGCATTGTCCGACAAATTGATTATGCCCCGTTTTTGATGGTTATGGCACGCCGGTTCTGTTCCGGGATGGGTACGACAAATGGAACGATAGAATCTGGTTTCTCCGCACATCGATCTTATCACAATCCATTGACATTCATCAATCCTATGGTACAATATATGGTATGCAAAATTCGGAAGCATCGCAACACATTCCGAAAGGCCCCTCCGCATGCCCCGCGGGGACGGCAATGAAAAAGACATACGGGAGGACATACCATGGGAGTTTCAGAAAACGCGCGCCTGGTTTTGGAAAAACGGTACTTAATTAAAGACGCGGATGGCAAGACAGTGGAGACAGTGGACGGCATGTTTCAGCGCGTGGCGGGAGCCATTGCGGCGGCTGACCTGCTGCACGATCAAAACGCCGACGTGGAACAGACAAAAACGATCTTTTACGATATGATGACCCATTTGGAGTTTCTGCCGAACTCGCCCACGCTCATGAATGCAGGCAGGCCGCTCGGCCAGCTTTCCGCGTGCTTTGTACTGCCGGTGGAGGACAGTATGGATGAGATCTTTGAGGCGATCAAACAGGCGGCGCTGATCCATAAGAGCGGCGGCGGCACGGGCTTCTCCTTTTCCCGCCTGCGCCAGAAGGGAAGCACGGTCAATTCCACAGGCGGCGTGGCTTCCGGACCGATCAGCTTTATGAAGGTGTTCAACATGGCCACCGAGGCGGTCAAGCAGGGCGGCACGCGACGCGGTGCAAATATGGGCATTCTGCGCGTGGACCATCCGGATATTTTGGAGTTCATCGACTGCAAGAGCAACAATTCGGAGATCAACAATTTTAACATCTCCGTCGGCCTGACAGAGACGTTCATGAACGCGGTGGAATCCGGCGGCGATTATGAGTTGATCGATCCGCACACCCGGCAGGTGGTAAAGAGCTTGCGCGCCCGTGACGTATTTGAACGCATCGTGGACGCCGCCTGGCGCAACGGCGAACCGGGAATTATCTTCCTGGACCGTTTAAACCGCGACAACATCGTCCCCGCACAGGGGGAGATCGAGTCCACCAACCCCTGCGGCGAACAGCCGCTGCTGCCCTATGAATCGTGCAACCTCGGCTCGATCAACCTGACGAAGATGCTCAAGGAGGAGGACGGTGTGTTCTCCTTTGACTGGGATAAAATGAAACGCACGGTGAAAAATGCTGTGCATTTCCTGGACAATGTGATCGATGCCAACAAATATCCGCTGGAAAATATCGATCGAGTCACCAAGCTCACCAGGAAAATCGGCCTGGGCGTCATGGGCTGGGCGGACAGCCTCCTGCTGATGGGAATCCCCTATAATGCCGAAGCGGCGGTTGCACTAGGAGAAAAGGTGATGAAATTCATTACCGCGTGCGGCCGTGAGGAAAGTGCGGCGCTGGCCGTCAAGCGCGGCGCGTTCCCCTTGTTTGAGGAGAGCATCCTGCCACAGGATACGCCCCAGCGCAACGGCACCATCACCACCATTGCGCCGACCGGTACACTCTCGATTATCGCGGGTTGCTCCTCGGGCGTAGAGCCGGTGTTCGGCTACGTGTTCATCCGCAACATCATGGACGGCACGGAGATGGTGGAGGTCAACCCCATCCTGCGTGCGGAGCTTGAAAAGCGCGGCCTGTATTCGGAGGAACTGATGCGGCGCATCGCAAAGGAGGGCACCATCGCGCATATCGAAGAACTGCCGGAGGATCTGCGCAGCGTGTTCGTCTCGGCGCACGACATCAGCCCGGAAGATCACATCCGCATGCAGGCGGCGTTCCAGCGCGGCACGGATAACGCGGTCTCCAAGACAGTGAACTTCCGCCATGACGCCACACGGGACGAGGTGGCCGAGGTGTACAGTTTGGCGTTCCATCTGGGTTGCAAGGGCGTGACGATCTACCGCGACGGCAGCCGCAGCGAGCAGGTCCTCAACATCGGCAAGGTGAAAAAAGAGGGCGAACCCGAAACGCCGGCGCCAGGCGCGCCCATTGTGCCGCGCCCGCGCCCGGATCTGGTGCAGGGTGTGACGGAGCGCATGCAGATCGGTTGCGGCAACCTCTATGTCACGGTCAATTACGACGACCACGGCATCTGCGAGGTATTCACGAACACCGGCAAGGCCGGGGGCTGTCCCTCCCAAAGTGAGGCGACCGCGCGCCTGGTCTCGATCTCCCTGCGCAGTGGCATCGATGTCAAAACCATCGTAAACCAGCTGCGCGGCATCCGCTGCCCCTCCACCATCCGGCAGCCCGGGTTAAAATGCACATCCTGTCCGGATGCGATCGCCCGTGTGATCGAAAAAGTTTGGAACCAGCAGGTGGAGCTCGGCCATTGGAAGGAGTTCACCCCGCCCACGCCCAAGCAGCGTGGCGAAGTGGACATCGCAGGCCGGATGCATTTCTGCCCGGAATGCGGCGAAAAATTGGAACACGAAGGCGGCTGCGTCACCTGCCGTCAGTGCGGCTATTCCCATTGCTCCTGATTTTTGGCTGGAACAGCCTCATCCATTCAAATAACCGGTTTTATAGGAACCACTTCAAAAATCATCCGATAAAAAGCTCCGCCGCAAGCGCTGTAAACGCTTGCGGCGGAGCTTTATGGTGTGTAGGAGACTTTTTATCTATTCAAAAGGAGCTATCGGAAGGATCAGACAAGTATTACGGATCGATGCGGACAGTTTTTCCGGTGATCACGCCGTTCTCATCTCGGGAATATTGTGTGACGATGCGGGTTCCATCCCCGTTCTCCGATACGCTCATCATGTCGGAGGGACCCGTCTGTCCATCTTCAAAGATGGCTTCTGGAAGGAACTTTCCGACGCACCCGTCAAATTCATAACAGGCCATACCGTCCTCGTCATACGTGACTTCTTTTTCAGAGCCGGGCAAAACAGTCCCCTGGGCGACCGCCTTCTTCAGTTCCTCCGAATCGATTTCCGGATCGCTGCTCTCCGAGTCCTCCTGCTCCGGCGGATTCAAAAGGGTTTCCAGATAGTCGTCGGCCTTTTCATGATCGGCTTTTCTTGGATCGAGCGGCAGATCGAACAGCGCACAGGCGCCGTCATAGCTGTCATTCGGCGTGACCTCTCCGGTCTGTTCATCGTAATCAAAGGCTTTGATATCATAGAAAGCGCTGGTACTGACGCAAAGATACAATCCCCTGTCTGCGAACAGTTCCATATCATCGCACTCGATCAGGCGGTAGAGGACGCCCTTCTCCACAAATTCGGTGTAAGCGCCGTTCATGGAGGCGATGTTCACCTGCCAGGGCCTTTGTCCCTTGATCAGCGGGGAGACAAAGAACTGTTCAGAGCCGTCCGAGGCCACGGAAGTTCCGTCCGTTCTGGCGATCGCCATCACGGCATAGGTCCGCTTGGGATTCGCGGGCGGATCGGATTGGAATTCACTGAGGTTTTTCCCGGATACAATGCCCAGGAACGTAAAGTTGTAGTCACCGGATGTAATCGACTGGTTGATGGAAACAGCGTTGCCTCCTTCAAAGGCGCGTGCGACGTCCGACATGCCGTTTTGTTTCGCCACCTCTTTGGCGGAAAGGAACCGCCAGGAAGCAAAGCCGGTGATCGACAGGGCAAGAACCAGCGCGGCGGCGAGTGCAATGGCGAAGGCGCGCTTATGGGAAATCGTTTTCATGGGTTGTTCCTCCTGCATACGATTTAAGATGCTTTGATTCAATTGGTTGGAAGGGGATTCTGTCGGCGCGAGGGCCTCCTGCAGCAGACGGTCCACCTGATCGTATTTATTCATAATGATTTGCCTCCAGAATGGTTTGGATTGCTTTGCGCGCATGGTATAGCCTGCTCTTGACGGTCCCTTGAGGGAGTTTCAAGATAGAGGCGATCTCCGCAATGGACAACTCGACTGTGTAATAGAGATACAGCGGAATCCGGTACGGCTCGTCCAGCGTGTCCACCGCCCGCCGCACGATCTGCGTGCGCTCGTTTGAAACAGCGATTTCCTCCGGCTGGGCGTCCTCCCCACACAGCAGGGATTCGTCCAATTCTTCCACCAGCGCCTGGGTCGGCGCGATGCGTTGCCGGCGGGCGGATTTCCGCCGGCTGTCCTTCCACAGGCGCAGTGCAATGGAACATAAAAACGCCTTTGGATTGTTGTGCCGGTCGATTTTGCGGCAAAGCTCCGTTGCTTTTAAAAAGGTCTCCTGGTACAGATCGTCCGCGTCCGTCCGGCTGGGGGCCAGGCGGCGGCAAAAGCTGTAAACAGCCTCGCCATGCAGGCTGATGAGTTCACTCAATTCCTGTATGTTCAATGTTTTTCCATCCTCTTGTTCGAACGAGATGATTGTTGGGGACCTGTCTGAACCCCTTCACCCATATATGGCCGCGAGCTAAGAAACGGTTCACGGGATTACAAAAAATTCCCGCAGAAATCCGCAAAAGCGGCGTCCTGCGGGAATTTTTTATTGTGCCCGACCCAGGGGCAGAGGCCCCATCTGAGGCACAGTGCGCCAAAAGCGCATTGCAGTTGGTTCGAAAACCATATCCAGATCAACGCACGGATATAAGATTCCTTTTTTATTCGTCATTGTCTAAAAGGACCTTATACTTGTGCACAAGGCCCAGGAACTCCGGCCAGCGCTTGTTATCCCGGATAGTCTGCGGGCAGTTCTTCTCCATGAAATCGGCATGCTGCTTGACCGCGCCGAGCTTCAAATCATAGGTATGTAGCAAATAGGCGGTCAACCGTGCGCCGTTGTCAAAGGTCTTTTCAAAATCGCCGTCCGCGTTGACGCAGAGCTCCACGCCGATCCCGCAGAGGTTGCCGCCGTCGCGCGTACGCCGGTCGCCTGCATGCCAGGCGATTTCGTCGTCCGGGATGTGATGATAAATCTGATGATCGTCTACCGTATAATGCCAGGAGGTATCCCCGCTCTTCCCTTCGCGCAGGTAAAGGCTGTGACTTGCGGCGTCGGATCCCTCCGCGGTGTTGCCCGTCTCATGAATCACGACGTATTTAATGGTCCTTTTATCCCCGGGGCGCGCGGGCAACGTCTCGGGAACCAACTCTGTATGTACCGGAATATCAAAAATCTTCTCCGGATAAACGCTGTCCTGCGGCACCGGCTGGCCGCCGTGCACCAGCGTCACAATGACAAAAGCCGCCACAACGACGGCAAAAACAAGCACGGGTACCGCAATGGCCCATCTGCGCCATGCGGCACCCCGCATATCCATGTGCATATCGGTCGATCTCCCAACAGCCCTCAAAGGGCCTCCCTTATTTCCTGTACAATCAGTACTCAATTCCCTTCCGCGCCGGGATTCCGGCATCATAGGGATGCTTAATTTTGCGCACTTCGGAGACGTAGTCCGCAATCGCCAGAAATTCTTCCGGCGGGTTGCGTCCCGTCAGCACCAGTTCCAGCTGCTGCGGCTTGTGCTCTGCAAAGTCGAGCAGCTCTTCCCCGTCCAACATCCCTGTGGAGAGCGCGCCAAAGCACTCGTCCAGAACAAGAAGGCTGCATTCGCCTGCCTCTGCCTGCCGGCGCGCCTGCCGGAACATCTGCGCACAACGTTGCGCTGCTTCGCGGCGCTCCTCCTCGTTCATCTGAAATGTGAATTTAACGGTTTTCGGCGCGGGGATTTCAGAAAACCCCGGCAGCAGGCGCAGGGAACGCAGTTCACTTGAAGAATCATTCTTCAAAAACTGCGCCAAAAGCACCCGCCGTCCACAACCGCAGGCGCGTGCACATAAACCGACTGCGGCGGTGGTTTTCCCCTTTCCATCGCCGCAGTAAATATGAATCAAACCTTTTTCCATGAAAACCTCCTGACCCGAATCCATCTTAAAATTCTGTCCAGGGATTCAGAGCGCAGCCATAGGTTGTGCCGCCCTTCATGCCTGTACAGGCGCTATTCTCTAGGCATGCTCCCTAGGCAATCTCCGTAAGCTCCCCTGTTGTAAGGTTATAGTGAAATACCTGACCAAACGTTTTCACCAGGAATAGGCCGTCTTTCGCAGGAAGCATCTGCTCAAAATCGTTCGAGCTTTCGCTCTCTGTCCCTGTATTTCTCAAAATCAGCTGACCCGTTCCCTTTGCAAGGTCAAATGCATAGATGCCGTTGGGCGCGCCGTCCTGTTCGGCTCTCAAATTGTAATACACCGTTCCATCCCAGACAACGATCTGCGACAGCACACGATCCTGCGTAATTTTTCGCGAAGCGCCGCCGTCCGTCCGCACGGCACACAAATTCCCCTGCACATCTACAAAGATCAGCTCTTTGTTCCACAAGTAGACGGGATCGCTGGTATGGTTGGCAGCCAGCCAGCGCGGCTGCCCTCCCGAAGCGTCCAGCGCATAAAAGCCGCCTTCCGCCTCCCACATGCAGAAGTAAACCGTTCCATCCGCCAGCAATGCCTGCAAAATTTTTCCACTCGCTGAGGTGCCGTCCGCCGCATACAAAATCTGCTCCTGTTTTCCATCCAGTGACACACGGAGGATAGAATAGGGGTTCTCCCCCTCCCAGACATAATCGCTGCGGTTGGCATAGAGGTATAGATAAGCGCCGTCCACCCCAAACACTTTGAGGGTAAAGGGATGTGCGCCTGCCAGCGCTTCACCGGAAAAGTCCCGCACAAGCGACGCCCCTCGGTACAGTTTATTCCCAATCGTGTAAAAATATCCGCCTTCATCCGCCACAATGCTTTCCGCATTCGAAACGCCGGTGTTGATGAGTGCTTTTCCATCCCAGGCCATGAGCTTTCCGCCGTTTTCGTGGGAGGAATACGGTTGGAAGTAAAGGGAAGAACCTCCCGCCGCAAGCAGCTCCACGCCCGGACCATCGTTCATACCCGAGGGGGCGGAGCGAAAAACCGCACCCGGCATCGGCGGGTTTCCATCCGTACTTTGGCTATCCGGCGCAGAGGAAGTGTCTTTCCCCTGAGAGGCCTGCAAGCCCGCACCGGACTCGGGGATAGGCGCATCGGCGGGAATCGCGCCGCTGTCCGGCTGTGCGCCAGACGCGTCCTGCGCCTGCTCTTCACTTTGCTCCTCGATCTCCGCGCTTTCCTCCTGCGGCATCGCCGTGGCTTTTGACCGGGAATCTCCTTCTACTTCTGCCGGATCCCGTTGCAGAATATCGCTCTTGGCATAACCGTCCATCGTCTTTTCTTCCCCGGAGAAGAGCTTAGCCTCCTCATTCGAATACATGGAGGCTCCCTCATCACCATCGTATTCGGCGACCGCCATCGGGGCGACGGACGCATTGCGCTGCTGCAGCAGCGCTGGTGACACGCCGATCATCAAAATCAGCAGCAGGGCAAAGCAGACCTGCGCAGCCGGGCGGCGGTAAAAGGGTTTGGCGCGCCAGACATCCCGGGCGGCTTGCTTTTCCTGTTCCTTTTCCATCTGCTTCTGCGCCAATGCAAGCGTACTGCTTTCAAAGTCCTCCGGCAGGCGGAGGTGATCCATAGCGGCCCGGTAGAGGTCGGCATTTTCCTGTGGATGGCGTTCGCCGTCATGTTTCATCGTCAAACCCTCCTTTCAGCGCAATTTTTAAGGCCGCACGGCCACGTGCGAGCCAGGTGCCCACGGTTGCGGGCTTTTTATGTAACAGTTCGGCAATTTCGTTGATGCTGTATCCCTCATAATAATGAAGATGGATCGCGTTGCGATAATTTTGCGGCAGCGCCAAAACCGCCTCCATGACCCCGGTTTCCTCCTTGGGCATATAGCTGAGGTCCTCGGTCAATCCCTCTGTGCGGCGGTTCCAAAAGCTCTTGACATGGTTTTTACAGCGGTTGATCGTCACACGGATCAGCCACGCCTTGACGTGCTCGTCGCTCTCAAAATGGGGGCGCTTGGTCAATACGCTCATAAAGACGTCCTGGGCGATGTCCTGGGCGTCCTGCATATTCTTGACGTTGGAGAAAGCGATACGCAGTACCATAGCGGAATGTTTTTGCAGCAGCTCGGTAAATTCCGGAAAATCCGCCTGCTCCCTGATTTCCACCTTGCGTCCTCCTCTCCTCTAATATCAATACAAGCCATCCGGCCAAAACTTTTCACCATCTTTACGGCTTTGCTTTTTCTTGCGTCTACCCGCACCATGTGGGGTGCAACGCGCCAAAAACAAATTTGCGGTGGTCCGTGATTGTAAAACCTTTGTGATGATTCTGTTTTTCATTATACGGGAAAGCGCCGATTTATACAAGGGCGTGCAGAAAACCGTCGTCTCTTGCATCATCGCCCCAAAAAGAAGCGCTGTGGTCAAAAAACGGCCGGCCCCGTTGAATCGCAGGTGCAATGCAAGAGAGCCTTGTGCGGCTTTTTCACCTGCTATTGACACGTATCTTTGCCTCCCGTAAAATGAAGGTAACGGTCGATCCCTTTGCCCATGATTTTCATCTGAGGCGCAGGGATGCCGGTACGAAAAGCACACGGCTTTTTGGCGGCAGGATCGGGAAAGTGGAGGAAGATCATGAAAAAGCGTTGTTTGCGGCCCATCGCAATTTTGTTAGCCCTTTTGACCCTAGTTGCATTTTCCGGTGCATATACAGGCGCTGCTTTCGCTGAGTTGGAACTTCCGGAGCCGTCCGAGGAATTTTATGTGGCGGATTTTGCAGGCATATTCGACGACGATTACAGAGAAACGATGATCTCCGGCAGCCAATTTTTTGACACCTACTTTGATGCGCCCATGGTGGTTACAAGCGTAAATTCCTTTGGAAACTCCACCGTGGAAGCCTATGCGCAGGAGCTGTACCAAAAATGGATGCCCACGGACACGGGAATTTTGATCGTCGTATCTCCCAAGCAGAATGTTTGCCATACAGAAATCGGCCCGGGGCTGCGGGCATACATTCCAGAAAGCTACCTGTCCCATATCCAGTCCACCTATGCCGTTCCTTTTTGCAGTGAAGGGGAGTATGCGCAGGCCGCTCTCAGGCTTTACTGTGCAGGCTATCTTGCGCTTCTGCATTGTTTTTCCCCAGATGACTACAGTGAAACGGTCACAGATTGGGTTGACATGGGCATTTTCGACGCCGACGACGTGGAGGAACTGGAACGGGCGGGAAGCTATGGAGACAGCGTCCCTGTTGAGACATCCGGGAGATTGCCCGGTTCCTGGATTTTGGGCGTCATCTTTATCCTGATCCTCGGTTCCGCCGTCATAATCCTTTCAAAAAACGCCAAAAAGGATGCGGACGATTCCTCCGCGCAGGAGGACGACATGCCCTTTGCACCTCCCACCGAAATTAGGCCATACGCCGACCCGCAGGCGGCGCTCCAGCCCCATGCACCATCGGGCCGGACGGAATTCCAACAGGGTGCATCCCCTGCGCCAAAAGCGCCTGCATTCACAGCGGCTCCTCTGTCTTCCACGGTGGAAAAGACGGCGGACAGCCCGGAATCGGGCCACGGCGTAGAAAGCATCGCAGAGCAGGAGTCAACGCAGACGCCTGCAAATCCTTCCATGAAAATACCTGTCCCGCCGGAAACGACGGACTCGGCGCTGCCCTCCTTTGACGATTATCTCAGTGCGTTTTCTTCCCACCAAGACGCCGGTTCCCCATGGGGAAGCTTCTCCTCCTTTGACACGCCTGATACCAGCGATCCGAACAAATCGAGCGGGGAGCAATCATCATAGCCCATTGCACGGAGATCTGTAAAATGACAAAAAGGCCGCTGCGGAAAGTATCCGCAGCGGCCTTCATATTCCTATTTATTCACTGACAACTTCGGCAAGGTTGTTGACGGCTGTCTGCCACAGGTTCAGGAAATCTCCATACAGCGTCTGCCCCTCGGCGAGCTTTTCACTGACGACCGTCAAATCGCCTCCCTCGCCAAGATTGTTCGCCATTTCGCGGAAAGACGTCAAGCTCTCCAGGGCTTTATCAACCGCCGCATTGAAATCTTCCTGTGCCGGCTGGAATTTTTCCGGCGCTTCCAGTGCCTTCAGCTTGTTCAAATTTCCTTCCAGCGTATCGATGCAATTGAGCATTTCTGACTGCGAATCCGCGTTACCGGGCTGTATATTCGTCAGAACGGTATAGAATTCCGACTGAGATGTCGCGATGTCGTTCATGATCGCGGTGGCATCCTCTTCCCATTTCTTTTCAGCCTTGTTTCCGCCGCAGCCGGTCATAGCGAAGACC
>DBFXIC010000068.1:0-3960 GCA_048455095.1 Anaeromassilibacillus sp. | reverse complement strand
AAGAGGAACTTTCCTCCACATTGTTTGTACAGGCACATACGGAAAACGCAAGAACCGCAGCAAGTAAGAGTGCGATCGCTTTTTTCATCAAAATTTCCTCCTTTTTGAAAGGAACCCCCTCTGATTTTTACATTGCCGGAGCATGGAATATCAAGAAGGGTACGACATTTAACAGTATTTCTCCAACCTATTTATATGCTCTTGACGCACCTATTTTACCGCGAATTCCAGGTAAATGAAAGAAACAGTTTGTTAATTTTTATGACAATCCTGTTAAAGGTGTAAACAAACAACTTTGTCTTATTGTAAGATGGATGGTGCAAAAAAACAGTTTGTCTATATAGAGAATGTTTTTATTGTGCTACCAAAATATGGAGATCACGCACAAATTCCCGCGCGGCTTCCTCCGGCGTTGCCCAGGAGGCAACCAGGCGGATGGCCTCGTGATCGGAATCAACCACACCCCAGGATTCAAAAGCATAGTCCCTGGAGAGTGCGTCAATCAACGGGTTGGGTAGGATGGGGAATATTTGGTTGGTGGGGGAGTCCGAAAAGAAAGAGAAGCCCTCAGCACGCAAACCTTCTCGCAAAATATCCGCCACCTGGTTTGCATGCTGTGCCAATTCATAGTAGAGCCCGTCTTCAAACAGCGCTTCAAACTGCGCGCCGAGGACAAGCCCCTTTGCCAACATGCCGCCGCGCTGCTTTAAAATGTATCGGAAGTCCGGCTTTAATGCATCATTGCAAATGACGAGCGCTTCACCGAGCAGAGCACCATTTTTGGTGCCGCCCACATAAAATGCGTCGGTCAACGCGCCGATGTCCCGGAGGGTAAGATCGCTGGCACAAATAGCACTGCCCAGGCGCGCACCATCCATATAGAGATAAAGATCATGTTCTCTACAGCAGCGGCTTAAGGCTTCCAGTTCTGCTTTTGAATAGACCGTACCACACTCCGAGGAATTGGAAAGATATGCAAGCCTCGGTTTCACCATATGTTCATCCGGGTGCGCGGCCAACACACGCATGATACCCTCCGGCGTGAGCTTACCATCCACGCCGGGCGTGGTGCACACCTTATGCCCTGTGGCTTCAATAGAACCGCTCTCATGTCCGGCGATGTGCCCAGTTTCCGCCGCAATCGCCGCTTCGTGTGGGCGGAGGAATGCGGTCAGGGCGGTCAAATTGACTTGGGTACCGCCCTCTAAAAAGTGGACGTCTATATCTGCGCGGTCAATTTCTTTTCGCAGCAAATCTGCCGCTCTACGGCAATGATCGTCATTACCATAGGCCGCGTTTTGTTTTTCGCCTGCCTTTTGCAGGGCCTCTAAGAGCTTTGGATGAGCTCCTTCACTGTAGTCGTTTTTAAAGCTGTACTTCAATCGGATTCCCGCCTTTTCTAAGTGATAGAATGCGACGCAATGTCGCATAAATTTTAGTATAGCATACTTTATACAAGAAAAGAAGATGTTGACAGGAAACGTCTTTCCAATCTTTTAGGATTGGTATATAATAAAATTGTTTTGTCTGATAAGGTCCAATTTAGATCGGCTGTTATTCAGGCAGAGAGACCATTCTCGGTTTGTTCAACGAATACTAAGCGGTATTCTTACATATAAGGAGGCGTATATGAAGATCTTAGTGGATGCTGACGCCTGTCCCGTCAAAGAAATCATTGTTCGACAGGCGAAAGCACGGAAAATTCCAGTTGTGATGCTCTTGGATACCAGTCATGTTCTAAACGACGGTTATAGTATGGTGATTACGGTGGATAAAGGGCGCGACAGTGCGGATATTCGGCTGGCCAATTTGTTGGAGTCCGGGGACCTTGTCGTCACTCAGGATTTTGGCGTTGCAGCGTTGGCTTTGGGAAAACGCGCAATGGCATTAAACCAGAATGGGATGGTCTACGACAACAACAACATGGATCAACTGCTGTTTGAACGCCATCTTGGGCAAAAGGTTCGGCGTGCTGGAGGAAGAACCACTGGCGCAAAACGGCGCACCAAACAGGACAACGAAAATTTTGAGACCGCATTTGTACGACTGTTAGAGGAGAACACGGGGAAATAAAAAGGAGATGTTTGTTTGTCACAGCAAAAGACGAATCAGTTGGGTGAAGAACGAGTCGGGAAATTACTGTTCCAATTGGCGGTTCCCGCTATTACGGCGCAGATCATTAATGCGCTTTACAACATAGTGGATCGAATTTATATCGGCCATATTCCGGATATCGGCGCAACAGCCTTGACCGGCGTAGGCGTCACTTTTCCAATCATCATGCTGATTGCCGCGTTTAGTTCTTTGGTTGGAATGGGCGGTGGACCCCGTGCCTCGATCAAGATGGGGGAAGGGGACAACGACGGCGCAGAGAAGATCATGGGCAACTGCTTTGTCACGCTGCTTGGGATCTCTGTCATTTTGACCGCGTTTTTTCTCGCCTTCCAAAAGACGCTGCTTTTGATGTTCGGGGCAAGTGTTGATACACTGCCATACGCGATGGAATACATGACAATCTACGTCAGCGGTACGATTTTTGTACAGATGGCGTTGGGATTAAATAGTTTTATCACTACACAAGGATTTGCAAAAACCAGCATGCTTACGGTCGTGATCGGTGCAGGATTGAATATTGTTTTGGACCCGCTGTTTATCTTTGTGTTCCACATGGGCGTCCAAGGCGCTGCGATAGCCACCGTCTTATCGCAGGCGGTGTCGTCCATTTGGGTGCTGTGTTTTCTGTTTGGAAAACGGACGATTTTAAAATTGCGGCCAAAAAACTTTCGCCTCAACCCCAAAATTATCCTCCCCGTTTTGGCGTTGGGCCTTTCGCCCTTTATCATGCAGGGAACGGAGAGCGCGGTGAATATTGTCCTGAATTCTTCCCTGCAGCGCTACGGCGGCGATCTGGCAGTCGGTGCCATGACCATCTGCAGCAGCGTCATGCAGGTGGCGTTTATGCCCTTGACCGGCCTGGCACAGGGGGCGCAGCCAATCGTCAGCTTTAACTTTGGGGCAAAGAAAAACGATCGCGTCAAAAAGGCGTTTCACCTTCTGTTTGCGGCGTCTCTCACATTTTCTACATTGTTTTGGCTGTCTCTGATGGTGTTCCCGGATATTTTTGTGCGCCTTTTTACGCCGGAAATCGATTTGATGTCGTTTACCGCATGGGCCTTGCGTATTTATATGGCGATGAGCTTCATGCTTGGCATTCAATGTTCTTGCCAGCAGACATTTGTTTCCATTGGTCAAGCGAAAACTTCGCTTTTCCTGGCGTTGCTGCGCAAGGTCATTCTGTTAATTCCTCTGATCTTATTGCTGCCACAGTTCTTTTCCAATCAGGTGTTGGGCGTATTTATTGCAGAGCCAATTGCCGACTTTTTGGCGGCCAGCACAACGGGACTCATCTTTCTGTTCCATTTCCGTAAGCTGCTGGCAAAAAATCGACCGGAACCAGAACTTGCAAACGCGTGAAGAAAACAAAATCCCGGCTTGTCAATCGACAAGTCGGGATTTTCTGGCTTTAAAAGGTTTGATCTATGGTAATTATCGTAAATTTTTCAAATTTTAGAGATTTTTTTATAAATAATCGTTAAAACGCTTGACACGCTTAAAAAGCATGATATAATACGATTGTTTTGCCTGCGACACAGATTGAGAAAAATGAGGTTGATTCGAGATATGTTTGATTATGATTTGATTGTCATCGGCGCGGGACCCGCAGGAATTTTTACCGCACTGGAAATGAACCGTCTGGCGCCTGAAAAGAAAGTTTTGGTAGTGGATTCCGGAAGCAGTATTGACCATCGGGCATGCCCTGCGCGCACCAGCGGGCAGTGCGCTCACTGTAAAACGTGCAGCATCATGAACGGCTGGGCGGGCGCGGGCGCCTTTTCCGATGGCAAGCTTTCTCTTTGCGAAGAGGTGGGCGGAAATCTGACCGATTATCTGCCGGTTGAA
>DBFXIC010000067.1:0-13761 GCA_048455095.1 Anaeromassilibacillus sp. | reverse complement strand
ATTATCCACGTCCTCGGTGTTATAGCCAGAAAACCGCGACTTTCGAAAACTGACATTGATGATGTCGTTCAGCGTAAGCATATAAGAAGCCTCCCAATCAAATATATTTTCTGCCGGCGACGCTGAGCCGTCCCTTTTTTGTGACGGGCCCTACGCGGTCCAGTATATACCGTCCCTTTCCCCGGACGGAGAGCTTTGCCCCCTCCGGGACCTGTGTGGAAACAGAGGTGACCACCTCATGGTTGAGCATCACCAATCCGGCGGAAATCAATCCCGCCGCCTTTTCCCTGCTGAGCCCCACGGCCAGCGCGGCGATACAGTCCAAACGGGCGGACGCCACGACCCCGGAAAACGGTGCAAAGGTGTGCGCCTCGGGGAGCGGTTCCTGTGCACCGCGCGCGAGTTTGACGCCTACGCGGCCGATTTTTTCGGTTTGCTGCAACAGAAAATCCGCAATCTCTGCGCGTGCAAACAGCACCGCACGTCCCGGCTCCACTAGAATATCCCCCAGGGTCTCCCGCACGACGCCCTTAGAGAGCAGCGCACCCAGAAAATCCCTATGGGTAAGCTGGTCGCAAACCCTGTAAGAAGCCGTAATTGTCTCCAACGGGAACTCCTGCGGACACGCCTCCAGATAATCTGGGAAGGCGCCGAAGAGTACGCGCTCGGCTTCCTCATATCCGCCCCAAAGCAGATAATTGGAAAAACCGGCGCGGCGCATACAGCTTTGCGCCACGCCCGCCTGACGTTCGTCCAAAAAGCCGACAAAATGAAGCCGGCCATGTTCCGCAATCCGGACGGCATCCTTTAATTTGGCCTCTAAAACGGCGTCGTCCATTCCTGCGCGCTTTTCCATTAGAAGTACACGCCGTTGTTTTCCAGCTCATCCAGCACATCGTCGCCAGTCAGGTCGACGTTGTACGGTGTGATAATAAAGGTGCGGGTAGCGACCGGCTTGATCTTGCCGTTCTGCGCGTAGGCCACGCCGCTAAGAAAATCGAGAATGCGGCGGGAAATATTCTTTTCCGTATTCTCCAGATTGAGCACCACGGTGTGGCGCTTCAAAAGCTCGTCCGCAATCGCACGGACCTCTTCGCCGTAGTGTTCCGGCTTGAAAAGAACCACCTGCAGCTGCGCGGTCGCATGGATATTGACCACTTTATTTCCGGTAGAACTGGAAGACGCGCGGCGAATGCTGTCACGCGGTTCCGGAGAGGGCTCGCGCTCCAGGGGCTTCTCTTCCTCCTGCACCGCCTCGTCATATTCATAGTCGTAATCGTACTCATCGTCCGGCGGGTTCCACATGTTTTTGAATTTCTGTACCAGTCCTGCCATAATCAAAAGCCTCCTAAAATTCTTCCGATCTCCCGAAGAACCGGCGGTCAATAAAGGGCGCTGACCAGAGCGGTTCTCCCATAGGGACCTTATTTAATGAAGATTGTAATTTCGCGCACCAAAGAGCGCCGAACCGACGCGCACCATATTTGCGCCGGCCAAAATTGCCTGGGCATAATCCGCAGACATTCCCATGGACAAAACGTCCATAGAAACATTATCTAATTTTTTGTGTTTCATGTCAATAAAATATTCGAACATCTTTGAAAAATAGCGCTGTGCAGCAGTTTCGTCCGCGTCCGCGGGCGGAATTGCCATCAATCCACGCACACGCAGGGAGGGTAAACTGGAAATTTCCTCCAAAAGTTCCGAAAGGGCCTCCGGCAGCACGCCGGACTTGTTCGCTTCCCTCCCAATATTGACTTCCACCAGGACGTTCATGTTTTGGTTTTCCCTCATGCTCAGGCGGGAGATTTCCTGCGCCAGCTTCATGCTGTCCACAGACTGGATCATACTGACCTTCCCGATCAGATATTTCACTTTGTTGGTCTGCAGATGGCCGATGAACTGCACGTCGGTCTGGTCGCGTTCCAGCGCATCATATTTATCGCACAGCTCCTGCACACGGTTTTCTCCGATGTGATCGAGCCCCAGTCCAATGCCGTGGTTGATCACCTCCACAGGGACCGTCTTTGTGGCGGCCAGCAGCGTGACGTCTTCGGGCCTGCGGCCCGAGCGAATCGCCGCCTCCGCAATCTCGGCTCGAATCCGCTTCAGGTTTTCTTCCAATGCGTGAAACCGCTGCGCCAGCTCGTCATTTGACAACTTTTCCATCATACAAATCCGTCCCTTCCACAACCACTTCGTCGTAAAGATGTACCGTCCGTTTGGTAAAGAGCCCTTCCAGGGAATCCTCCTGCTGCTCCTGTCCGTCCTTTGGTTCCCCCTGGACAAAGGGGTCTCTTGCGCGTTGCTTTTCCTCTTCCTCCGTCATGGTCCGGCAGATCACATAGCTGTTGGTGCTGTACAGCGGGAATATCTGGCAGAACTGCATCTCGCTGCCGTGCATCACATAGACGCCCTTGACCTCCTTGGTCACCACGCCATTGACATTGCCGTCCTGATCGTAGGTCTCTTTCGTAATCGTTTCAAAATGCACGGCCTTCTGGCTAACGCGGATGCCGCTGTACGCTTCGATCTCGATCTGCACCGTCTCGTTGCGCAGCCGTGCGAGGGAAGCGTTCATATTGTTGCAGCGCATCACCACGGCGGCCTCGGATTCCTTGTCCTTCTGGTTCACCTTGATTACTTCCGCAGGAAGCGGGGCCGCGGAGGCGAACGGGAAGGTGAGCGTCACACACCGCACCTCATAGCGCGTCTGGTTGGCCTTTTCCTGAAATTTCAGCGCTGTGTCCGCATCCACCACGCAGACAAAATACCAGTTGAAATCCCCGCACACCTTACCGATGGAATCCGCAGGCGTCACCTGCGTGGCGGCTTTCTCCCGGATTTGCTCCGGAGTAATATCCTTGATGTTATCGTAGTCAAACACGCCCTCAAAACCATCGATGTTGCTGATGAAATAGCCGGAGGCCGGGGATGCGATCGTGCCGGTCTGCGCCCCGTGCGAGGAGGCGATCGACTGCCGCTGTGCCTGCAGCGAGCTGATGCGAGCGTTAAAATCGGTGACCTGCTCCGTGACAACCTGCTTTTCATTGAGCAGATAGAGGAACTGTTCGCGGTTCTCCGAAAGGTCGCTCAATCCCTCCTTGCGAGAGGCAACCAACAGATCTGTGAGCTGCTGGTTGATCTGCTTATTCAGGGAGTCAGGATTTGCCGCATATGTATCGCCCGGGGCGTTCAGCTTTTGCAGCTTTGCAATCTCGTTGTCGAGCTCCTCCAGTTGCCGCTGCGCCGTGGCATCGGCCTCGTTCGCATACGTTACCGCGACCGTACCACCTTTATAGACGCGTCCGCCGTCCTCAACTGTGTAAGTCAGCACACCGCCCGCCGGCTGTTCGATCAAGCTCTCCCGCCGCACGGCGACGCCTGTTGTCTGCACGGTGTCCGCTTCCGTTTTGCTCAGAGCCGTTTCCGTGCGCACGGAGCTGTAATTGGCATTGTAAATTTGATAGCCAACATAGATAAACAGCAACAGCGCAACAAAAATGGAAAGCAGCCGTTTTAGCATGGGATTGTTCATCCGCATCCCCCCTTTGACTCTTCTACGGTCAGATGCCCTCTCGCCATTCGTCCAAAATGTGTAGCGCCGCCGAAGTAAGGGCGGCGAAGTCGGGATAATCGTCCACGTGAAGCCAGTGGATGGCCTCATCCCGGCGGAACCAAGTCAACTGCCGTTTTGCATAGCGGCGCGTTTCCTGCTTGATCGTCTCCGCCACTTCTTCCAAAGAGCATTCTCCCTGAAAGTAAGGAATCCATTCTTTATAGCCGATGGCCTGCCGCGCTGTCAAAGGGTTTTGCGCGAGCACCTCGCGGGCTTCCTCTTCCAACCCTGCGGTCAACATGTCCTCGACGCGGGCGTTGATGCGCTTGTAGAGCTTCTGGCGGTCCAGAAAATCCAATCCGATCAAGCAGGCGTCGTAAGGGGACGGCTTTGTTTTGGAAAGCTCCAGCTGCCTGGTCATTGTCAGACCCGTGGTGTGGTAGATCTCGATCGCGCGAATCACACGCCCCAGGTTGTTCGGGTGGATACGTTCCGCGGATTTTGGGTCGAACGTCCGCAGCTCGTCCACCAGAGACTGCACACCTTCCCGCTGTGCGCGCTCCCGGAGCGCTTCCCGCAAGGCGTCGTCGCGGTCCTCTTCCGTGAATTGCACATTTTGCAGGAAGGAGCGCACATAGAGGCCCGTCCCTCCCGCCAGGATGGGAAGTTTACCGCGCGCGTGGATGTCCGCCACGCACTGCTCCGCAAGCTTCACGTAATCCGCCACGCTGAACGGCGTCTGGGGATCCGCAAAGTCAATCAGATGATGCAGAATGCCGCACATCTCCTCCGCCGTGGGCTTTGCCGTCCCGATCGCCATGCCGGTATAGATCTGCATGGAGTCCGCGGAGACAATTTCCCCGCAGCGCTGCAGGGCCAGTTCCACTGCCAGGCGACTCTTGCCAGAGGCAGTCGGACCGACCACCGCAGCCACCGGAATACGCGTTTTTGTTTTCGCTTCTGTCGAGATCATTTCTATTATAACTCCATATGGCAAAGAATTTGTCAAACGCGGCCGAATTGCTTTTCCAAATCGCGTTTTTTGAGAAGGATGGAGACTGGACGGCCGTGTGGGCAATAGCGGATCTGTGGATTTTGTTCCAGACGGTCCGCTAAGGCAAGCAATTCCTCGGGCTTGCTCTCATCCCCCGCTTTGACTGCGGCCCGGCATGCAACATTGTGGTAAAGCCAGTCGAGCCGCTCCGTCGTGAGGTCGTTTTTGCTGTTGGCCAGATACCCCGCAATCTCCATCACCGCATCCGCAACATCTTCACCACCCAAAATCAGTGGCGCACTGCGCGCCAACACGGTTCCTGCGCCGAAGTCCTCCAATTCAAATCCAGCCTGCTCGTAAAGTTCCAGGGCATTCAGCACGGCGGCATATTCGTTCTTTTCCAGCGTCACGGTGACGGGCTGCAACAACATCTGGCTGGCGGCCTGCCCCCCGCAGGCTTTCAGCTCTTCATAAAGCATCCGTTCATGCGCGGCGTGTTTATCGATCAGAACCAGCTCGTCGCCGCGCTCTAAAATAATATATGTCCCAAACGCCTCACCCACCAGGCGCGCCGGCAGCTTTTTTTCCTGCGCCGGCAACGCCGGCTCCGATTCTCCAGTTTCCTCCGGTGCGAAGGACGGTTGTTTTTCTTCCAGTTTCTCCGGCTCAGGCGTATTTTGTTCTTGTAAAATCGGCCCAACAGATTGCTTTTCGTCCTCCGGACCGGGAATATCCGCACAGCGCATATTGGCGCCATAGGAATGCAATCGGGGGAAAGGCACGCCGCTGTCGTGCAGCGCGTTATCGGGAAGCGGTTCAAGCGGGCCATACAACCGATCTACGATAGAAATCGGCTTGTCAGCCGCCACCGGCATTGTCGAATGCACAATCGGAACGCTCTGTTCCGGTGTAACCGGATTTTCCCTCTGAACAGGCGCATTTTGATTCGCCGCAACCGGCTCTTCCTTCTGCAAGGGAAGCTGTTCCACCGTGCGCGTCTGGGGAAATGGCGCTGGTGCAGGGCGATCCAGTTTCATCACATTGGGCGTGTCCCACTGGTTCAAGGCCGTTTTCACACCGTGGTACACCGCATCAAAAATCGGACGTTCGTTTAAAAAGCGCACTTCGATCTTCGCCGGATGGACATTGACGTCCACCGCACCATAGGAAATGCGCAGGTGCAGCACACACGCAGGCACCTTTCCCACCATCAGGGAACCCTTAAAGGCCTCTTCTAGCGCCACCATTGCGGTGCGGCTCTTCACATAGCGGCCGTTCAGGAAGAAGTGCTGCATACTGCGGTTAGGCCGGGCATTTGCCGGCTTGCTGACAAAGCCGGAAACCTCCACCCCGCCGCATTCATATGCCACCGGCATCAGGCCCGCTGTAAACTCCTTGCCAAACACTGCATAGACGGCGGATTTTAACTTACCGTCGCCCGGCGTATGCAGCGTTTCTTTGCCGTCCCGGATAAAGCGGACGGAAACTTCCGGATGAGAGAGCGCCAAGCGGTCCATAACCGCCGCGACCGCGTTTGCCTCCGTCACATCTTTTTTCAAAAATTTCATGCGCGCGGGCGTGTTATAGAAGAGATCGCGTACCACAAAGGTCGTTCCCTGCGCGCAGCCCGCGTCCTCACAGGACTCCTCTTCCCCGCCGGAGATCACATAGCGCGTCCCCGCCAATTCCTCCGCCGTGCGCGTCAAAACCTCTACACGCGCCACCGCGGCAATGGAGGCCAGCGCTTCCCCGCGGAACCCCAGTGTGGAGATGTTTTCCAGGTCGTCCTGTTCCTTTACTTTGCTGGTTGCATGGCGCAGAAAAGCCACCGGCACGTCCTCCCGTGCAATACCGCAGCCGTTATCGGTGACGCGCATGAATGTGGTGCCGCCGTTCTTGATCTCCACGGTCAGCACGGTTGCCCCGGCGTCCACGGCGTTCTCCACCAGCTCCTTGATGACGGAACTCGGGCGCTCCACAACCTCTCCGGCGGCGATCAGCTCCGCTACGTGTTTGTCCAGTACATTGATCTTGCCCATGCGGCACCTCCTTTAACGTTTATTTTGCGAGCCTACAAAGCTCGAATAATGTGTTCATACATTCGATCGGCGTTAGGGTGTTAACATCCAGCTGCCGCAGGCGGTCCATGACTTCCGTCTCATTCGGCGGGATCAATACCAGCTGCTGTTCCTCCGCCTGCTGCGGCTTCCTTCCGCGCGTTTTCGGCGCGGAAACCTGCTGGCCGCTTTCCAGCTCCGCTAAAATCTGTTTGGCGCGCGCCACCACCTTGTTGGGCACGCCGGCCAGCTTGGCTACCTCGATGCCAAAGCTGTCGTCCGCCCCGCCGCGCACGATGCGTCGCAGGAATGTGATGTCATCGCCGCGCTTCTTCACCGCAATATTGTAGTTTTTCACACCGTCTAAAAGTGTTTCCAGTTCGGTCATCTCGTGGTAATGCGTTGCAAAGAGCGTTTTGGCGCCGAGCGTCTTTTTATCCGCCGTGTATTCCAGCACCGCGCGTGCAATGCTCATGCCGTCATAGGTGGAGGTCCCCCGACCGATCTCGTCCAGAATCAACAAGCTCTGATCCGTCGCGTTTTTGATGATATCCGCCACCTCGGTCATCTCCACCATGAAGGTAGACTGCCCGGAAGCCAAATCATCCGACGCGCCCACACGGGTGAAAATGCTGTCCACAATGCCGATCTCTGCATGGGATGCGGGAACAAAGCAACCGATTTGCGCCATGATGACGATCAACGCAATCTGACGCATGTAGGTCGATTTACCCGCCATATTTGGGCCGGTGATGATTGCCACACGGTTTTCGTTTTTATCCAGATGGACGTCGTTTGGCACAAAAGGCGCATCCAAAAGCGTCTCTACCACGGGATGGCGGCTCTCCTTCAGGATAATCTTCCCATCCAGATTGACAATCGGACGCGTGTACCCGTTGTTGACGGATACCTGTGCGAACGAAAGCAGGACATCCAGCCGGGCCACAGCCCGCGCAGTCTTTTGAACACGGTTGAGCTGCGCAGCGACTGTCTTTCGCACCTCGTCGAAAAGCTGATGCTCCAACTGCACCGACCGGTCATGCGCGCCGAGGATACGCCCTTCCAGCTCCTTGAGCTCTGGTGTGATGTAGCGCTCGCAGTTGGTCAGCGTTTGTTTTCGTATGTATTCCTGCGGCGCCTGGTTTTTATAAGCGTTGGTGATTTCGATGTAATAGCCGAACACACGGTTGTAGCCGACCTTCAGCTTCGGGATACCCGTGCGCTCGCGCTCCTTTGCTTCAATCTGTGCGATGATCCCCTTGCCGTCGCTCATATCGCCCTTGAGCTCATCCAACTCCGCATTGTAGCCGGGCCTGATGATTCCGCCCTCCCGGATAGTAAACGGCGGCTCTTCCACAATGGCGCGGTCAATCAATTCCAGCACGTCGTCCAGCGTGTCCATATCCTGGTGGATACCGGACAGCATGGCGGATCTTGCATCCTTTAGAAGCACCTTGAGCCCCGGCAGCTTTGCAGCGGCAGAGGCTAGCGAGCGCAGTTCCCGTCCGTTGGCAGAACCGTAGACAATGCGAGACATCAGGCGCTCTAGGTCGTGGATTCCGGTGAGCTGCTCCGCAAGGCTGTCGCGCAGAATTGCATCGCCGGAGAGCTCCTCCACCGCATTCAGACGGCGGCTGATCTGTGCTGGGCTGAGAAGCGGCTGTTCAATCCAAGCGCGGATCAGGCGTTTGCCCATGGCGGTGCGGGTTTTATCCAGCACCCACAGGAGAGAGCCGCGCTTTTCCTTATTCCGCATGGTTTCGAGCAGTTCCAAATTGCGGCGGGCGTTGAGGTCCAACCGCATAAATTGTGCACCGTTGTAGAGCTCCACCTCAGTCATGCGTTCCAGTCCGGTCCGCTGCGTGCGCTGCAAATAGCGCAGCAGCGCGCCGACCGCGCGCACCACCAAGGGAGCTTCTTCCAGGCCCAGTGCTTCCAAATTTTCCTTTTGAAATTGCTCCAAAACAAGCGATTCACATGCCGCCGCATCGTATTCCGACGCCTCTAGAAGCTCCAAACTGGCGGAAAGGCGCTCCTTGATAAAAGGAGGCAGAGCTTTGTATTCCAGCGCCTCCGGGTTGATCAGGATCTCGCGCGGAGAGTAACGGGAAAGCTCGTTGACAAGCTGTTCTTCCAGTTCCTTTCCTTCCAACGTTGTGGCATGCAGCTCACCTGTGGAGATATCTGCAAAGCAGACGCCCGCCCGCGCCCCTTCCGCATAGAGCGAGCAGATAAAATTGTTGCGCGTCTCGTCCAACATGCTGCTTTCCAGCACCGTGCCAGGTGTGATCACACGGATAATATCGCGCTTGACAAGGCCCTTCGCAAGGGCTGGATCCTCCATCTGCTCACAGATCGCCACCTTGTAGCCCTTGGCGACCAACCGCGCGATGTATGTCTCCGCGCTGTGGTACGGCACGCCGCACATGGGCGCACGCTCCTCCTGCCCACAATCACGTCCGGTAAGCGTCAGTTCCAGTTCGCGGGAAGCGGTCTTTGCATCATCGAAAAACAATTCATAGAAATCGCCCAGGCGGAAAAACAGAAGCGTGTCGGGGTATTGCTCCTTCATCTGAACATATTGCTGCATCATTGGAGATAAATTCGCCATGCCTGTGCTCTTCCTCCTTCAAAAAAGAAACAATCCCCGCCGGGGCGTACCCGGCGGGATGTTCGTTCATCACTTCTATTCAGACAATTGCCCTGTACTAAATTAGTGGCAGCCGCCGCAGGAGGAACAGTTTCCGCCGCAGGACTCCACATAGTCCGCCGTATCCGGATCCTCTCCGTCGGCGCTTTGGCTGATGATGGCGCTGACGCGCTGCAAAAGCTTATCCATCTCTTCCTTTGCGCGGTTGTAAGCCGTCATATTTTCATTCTGCATGATGCGCGCATAGGTGTGACGCATCTCGCCATTCAGGCGCTGCAGCTTCTCTTCGTCCCGCTCGTCGTTCTGCATTTCGTTGCTGATTGCAATGCGCTTGAGGTTGAACTCCCCGATCAGCTCCTGCAGTTCCTCGTCCTTATCACACTGTGCGCTAACTGTGCGCATATTCAGGTAACGCTCGTCCTTCTGCAGTTCACGGCCCAGTTCTCTTGCAAGTTCAATAATATCCATCTTTGTCTCTCCTAATTTCTATATTTCTATTAATATGATTTTTATGATACTTCTAAAAGTTTCTTCGGATTAAAAACACTTTATGCAAGCTCTCCGCGCAGCACCCAGTTTCGCGCAGCAATGATGCGCACATCGGTAAAGTTTCCAATCAGGGACACGTCTCCCGGAAAATCCACTACCACATTGCCATCCGTCCTGCCGGTGAGCAGGCCGGTTTTCTCGTTCTGTTCCTCCACCAACACCCGTTGAACCGTCCCCACGGCGGCCGCACAGCGGCGCGCGGCGATCTGTTCCTGCACCGCACAGAGTTCCTGGAACCATTTCGACTTCTCCTCCGCAGGGATGGGATCGTCCATCTTGGCGGCGCGCGTCCCCACACGCGGGGAATAGATAAAGGTGTATAACGAGGTGAACTCCACCTGCCGAATCAGATCCACTGTGTCGAGGAATTCCTCGTACGTCTCTCCGGGGAACCCCACGATGATGTCGGAGGTCAGGGAGAGATCCGGAATCCGCGCCTTGGCGTAGTCAATAAGATCCAAATATTTCTCCCGGGTATAGCCCCGGTTCATCTCTTTCAACACGCGGTTATTGCCGGATTGAAACGGCAGATGCAGATGATGGCTGATATGCCTGCCCTGCGCAATGGTATCGATCAGTTCATGCGTCGCATCCTTGGGATGGGACGTCATGAAGCGGAGGCGGTAATCGCCCTCCACCTCGTCGAGCATGCGAAGCAGGGCGGAAAAATTGACACCCTCTTCCCGATACTTGCCGTATGAATTGACATTCTGTCCCAGCAGGGTGATGTCCTTATAGCCCGTCTGCACAAGACCGGTAAACTCCTCTAAAATCGCCTGCGGAGAACGGCTGCGCTCCCTGCCGCGCACATATGGCACCACACAATAGGAGCAAAAATTGTCGCAGCCGTACATGACGGTGCACCATGCGCGCACACTGCCGTCCCGATGGATGGGCAGCCCCTCCACGATCTGTTTATCCTCGCTATCGTCGCCGCGCTCAAACACCCTGCGACTGTCCGTCAGCGTACGGAAAAGCATCTCCGGCAGTTTGTGGATAACATGCGTGCCGAACACCAGGTTGACATAAGGAAAACTCTTTTTAATGCGCTCCGCCACGTGTTCCTGCTCCATCATGCAACCGCAAAGCGCGATCAACACGGACGGATGGCGGCGCTTGACATTTTTCAGCGCACCCACGTTGCCGAATACCCGGTCCTCCGCATGCTCACGCACCGCGCAGGTATTGAACAGGATAAAATCGGCCTCGTCCTCATTGTCCGTAAAGCCGAATCCCATCTCTTCCAGTTGTCCCTTGATTTTTTCCCCATCGGCCACATTTTGCTGGCAGCCGTAGGTGTGCACCAGCGCCAAGGGCTTGGGGCCGCGCGCCCGGACCGACATAATTTGCGCGACATCTTCAATATATTGTTTTTGGGAAATCTCTGCCAAGAAGTTAGCCCTCCCCATATTGTACGGTTTTCGTGTCATTATACCATATTGTGCGTTTTCCTGCAAGAGTGGCGCAGCGGCTTTCGTTTCTGCTTTTCCATTCCAGAAATTGCACTTGCAAATTGGTTACAAATTTGTTACTATTTCGTTGTCATCGCGAGACAGCCAAATTGTACAAAGGAGGTTACCAACCATGAATTGTTCTCAGATCTTAAATTTCCTGCGTCAGTGTTTTGTCAGCTGGTGCTAAATCAAAAATAAACTGCGGCTCCGTTCTTTGGCGGAGCCGTTTTTTGATGCATAAATAATACATCACGAATCAAACAAAGAATAAACATACAGAATCCAAGAAAATTTATTCAAAAATTTCTTGACGTACCTCTGAACTGCCGTTATACTATGTCCATTATGTCAAAATATGACATAAAATTACATGTAGAAACGGAGATTGAGAAATGAAAAAACCTGTAACTCTGGCGCTTTCCCTGTTTTTGGCCCTGGGTCTTCTGACCGGGTGTAGCACGGCGAATGCGACTGCGGGAACAGACCCATCCTCGACGGATGCCAACCAGACCAGCTCTCAGAGCAATGTGAAGGCGGAGCCTTCCACCGGGAACTTTACAGATGAAATGAAAATGCCTTATGCCGTGGACTTATCGCCGGAGGACGGCGCGGATTCTGTGGAACGGCAGGCAGACGTAAAGAATTCCCCGTATTTTACGAGCAATGATTACTACAACATGACTTCCACCGACACCCTGACCATTCTGCCAAAGTTTCAAACCATTCAGCAGACCTCTGAATGGAGCTGCGGCGTAACCAGCGCTATGATGGTGCTGAACTACTATGGCAAATTAGGCAACTGGAACGAAGAGACGCTTGCGGCATTGCGGCGGGACAACGAGCCCGGCGCAACGACACTGCGGCAGGCCATGGACATCTTTGACGGTGTGGGTGGATTTACTTATACAACCACCTATGATTTTGAGGATTTGGAACAGATTGATCTGGATATGATTCAGGACTATTTAAAGAACAATGTTCCTGTAATGATTGCATGGAATGACTGGGGCGGCCATTGGCAAGTCATCATCGGCTACGACACAATGGGCACGGAGACCACTGCCGATGATGTCCTCATTGTCGCGGACCCGTACGATACGACTGACCACAACCAGGATGGCTACGGAATTTATCCAGCAGAGCGCTTCTTCTATAACTGGACCATGTACAACTTCTTTGAAAACGATCCGAACGACAAGCTCTTCCTTGCGGCAAAGCCCGCAGAGCAATAATCAAAAGCAGCAGGAGCCAGACCCGTCAAGGGTTCCGGCTCCTCTTTTTATCCTGATTTCATGCATCAAATGTAATATGAATTCTTCCAATCTCGGTCGTCGCCTGCAGCTTCTTTGTTCCGTCGGACTTGTTGGCAAGATTATTGGTTCCCAACGTTTTGTTGGTGATGATCTGGTAGTCGGCTTCATTGCCACGAATGCTTCCCGCAATCTCTCCGATGTCTGTTTTCATCAAAATATCCGGAGATTCCAGGGCGTCAAAGGAAACCGCGCCATTTTCAGATTTGACTTGGATCGCCTGTGACGCCTGGACAGATTCCAGGCGAATTGCGCCGTTTTTCGTCTCAGCCTTTATAAGAGGCGCTGCACAACTCTTGATGCGGATGGCTCCGTTTTCCGTGTCAATTTCTACAAGCTGGTCGGACTGTATATTTTCGAGCGTGATTTGTCCGTTTTCCGTATCGATCTCCAAACTCTCTACCAACAGATCGGTCATATTGACTTCGGCATTCTCCACCTCGCATGAGAAAGAAGCGAGGTTCTGCAATCCGTCTGCCTCTACCTTTCCATTGTCCGCGTCCACCTCCAAACGCCCTGTGTATGCTGTGGGAACTTGTACAGTAATACGGAATGGCGCGGCGCTCTGATTGGGACGCCTTCGATCCTTATTTTCCAGTTTATACGCCCTACCATTTTGCTTTACAGTATAAAACTGTGTTTCGTCCGTCTCATAGAGAATAACTACCTCTTGCCCTTCCGTCTGCTCAAAGAAAATCCATTTGTTTTCCGCGTCGATTTCCACCTCGTCCGCATCGCCTACAAATATGCGATATTCTTCTGTATGCCTGCCGGAAGCAGTAACGCTGGAAGACGATGCAGGCAGCCCCTGATTTTGCGGGAATCCTTCGCTGGACGAACTGGAAGAATCCGAAAAATCTTCGGAAGATAGGATCTGCTCCGTAACCGATACGGTGTGGGATTGCCGGTAAGCTGTAAGCCCCATCGCCGCACAGGCCCCCAGAACCGCCAAAATCCCCAAGATGATGCCCAAGGCAATAAACAGAGGCTTTGTATTGCTGGAACGCCTCCGTGGATTTTCCAATAAAATTTTCTGTGCCAATTGGCCGACGTCTCCTAGACTCGCCACCGCTTCTTCTTCGGGGATACCGTTTTCCATCTTGTCTTCAACGATCTCCCGATAAAATGCCAGGATGGTTTCCCGATCCTCGTCCGGCAGCTTCCGGAGTAATTGATTCAGCCTTTGGA